>NZ_JBLXEC010000006.1:0-204746 GCF_048263515.1 Marinovum sp.
GTTTTAGTGGCGGCGCCCCCTCTCGCTCAGGGTTTGGGCCTCGCGCAGCGAGTAAAAGACCTCACCATTCAGCAACTCCTCCCGGAACCGCAGGTTGAACCTTTCGCAACCCGACCCTACCGATGACTCACCGATACCCACCGCGCCCTCAAAGCCGTCCTACAGCCTCATGGTGGATGCGGAAGCCATCAAGGGCGCTGCCCGGAGTTACACCTCTCCGTGGGACGTGACCAGGGTCTTCAGGAAGGTCGAATTCATGTAGGGTCTATCCCCACGGGTATGGGGGAGCCGCTCGACCATGGTGGGAACCATGATCGTCACAGGGTCTATCCCCACGGGTGTGGGGGAGCCACCACCTGCGCAGTCGATGGCAGGGTGATGCGGGGTCTATCCCCACGGGTGTGGGGAGCCCGCCCCAGACCGAGCGCGCCGCGAAGTAGGCCGGGTCTATCCCCACGGGTGTGGGGGAGCCGTCACATGCTGACCCCCGTCGGGCTGCGGGATGGGTCTATCCCCACGGGTGTGGGGGAGCCGGGATGTCCACGACGATGTTGTTGGTGGTCGCGGGTCTATCCCCACGGGTGTGGGGGAGCCCCGGTCGGATCGGTGACGCCATCCCGCGCGTAGGGTCTATCCCCACGGGTGTGGGGGAGCCGCCGAGGGACATGGGTATTGCTCCTTTGAAAGGGGTCTATCCCCACGGGTGTGGGGGAGCCAAGGTCGAGATCTCGGCGTCGTCGCAGAGATTGGGTCTATCCCCACGGGTGTGGGGGAGCCTCCACCCCTTCATCTTCCGTATGCTTGGCGGAGGGTCTATCCCCACGGGTGTGGGGGAGCCCCCCTACTTCTACACCCCGGAGGCCTACTGATGGGTCTATCCCCACGGGTGTGGGGGAGCCCCGAACGCCAAGTCCGCCGAGCGCGCCGCAAAGGGTCTATCCCCACGGGTGTGGGGGAGCCCCCCGTCGCGAAGCACTTCGGTCTTCCAGAGCGGGTCTATCCCCACGGGTGTGGGGGAGCCTCGGTCGAGGCCGGGTTGTGGGTGCGCCCGAGGGGTCTATCCCCACGGGTGTGGGGGAGCCGCCGTGACGCCGTTGATATGGCCCCGCAAGCAGGGTCTATCCCCACGGGTGTGGGGGAGCCTGCCCGGCCAGCAGCCGCCCATGCAGCAGCCAGGGTCTATCCCCACGGGTGTGGGGGAGCCAGCGTACCGCTTTCCATCGGCATACGGTCGGCGGGTCTATCCCCACGGGTGTGGGGGAGCCTGTTCTAGTGGTCCCTGCGACAGCGCGCGAGAGGGTCTATCCCCACGGGTGTGGGGGAGCCATGTCGCCCGCGTGGGGTTGGCCGATCCAGACGGGTCTATCCCCACGGGTGTGGGGGAGCCTGGCCGTGCCGAGCTTTTCGCCGAAGTTCTGCGGGTCTATCCCCACGGGTGTGGGGGAGCCGTCACCGCGTCGGAAAAGCTGGTCACGGTTTCGGGTCTATCCCCACGGGTGTGGGGGAGCCGCCACCGGGTTGACGCCATAGGCGCATGACAGGGGTCTATCCCCACGGGTGTGGGGGAGCCACCAGAAACCCAGTCGTGCAGTCCGTGCAGGCGGGTCTATCCCCACGGGTGTGGGGGAGCCAGCGTAAGGGACCGGCCCAGCTTATAGTGGTCGGGTCTATCCCCACGGGTGTGGGGGAGCCATGCCCCCCGCCGGCGGCGCTGAGATGACCGCGGGTCTATCCCCACGGGTGTGGGGGAGCCTCTTGAGGCTACTAGGTTGAATTCATTAAATTGTCAAAGAGCGCGGGTAGAGTCCCAAGTAGTTTACTTTCGTTTCACGAGCAATGCGCCATCCGCATCAACGATGGTCTTGGGCGGTGATCCGAGCGTTTCAATCCGCAGATGGCCGGCCGCCGCTGTATCGCGCCAGACAAGTGTGAGAGAACCTTGGCGCAAGGTTTCCCACCAATCGCAGACCACACCCCAGACGCGGCCGCGCACGCCTGCCGTCATATCCGAGGCAACATATACGCCGGGAGAGATTTCCAGCATTACCGAGGTCAGGAACCCACGGTATCGGTCTTGGACATCACGGGTGACAATGATGGTGAGTGGCATCAGTCACGTCCCTCGATCAGGGTCTTGATACGTTCGATCATCGTTGGAATGGTCTTGTTGTCAGAAAGGGCACGTCCTGTAAGGCGGCGGGTGACCCGCTCGATGTTTTCAGAGGGACGGTCATGGACCTGCTTGGCGGCTTTGAAAGCGCAAGGAATGGTGAGTTGATCACGATAGAGATCGGCGATGTCGAGAACAAAGGACTGTCCGGGGTCCTCGTGAATAAAGCCAAGCCAGGGAATCGTGGCCGTCGCGGCGACGGCGATGGCTGCGGCAGCTTCAACGGCACTGGCAGCATGGTTCAGAGCCTGGTTGGGCAGATCCGCAGCATTGGGGTTGCTGCGTTCGTATCTGCGACCGCGCCAGTCGATGCCGATGCGCTGCGCCCAAAGAGCATAGGTTTCTTTCATGCGGGCGCCTTCGATCCCACGAAGAACATTCAGGTCGCGGTGAGGAAGGATTTCTCCGAGGCGCAAGGCATACATCCGCCGTGCGGTCATGATGCGCAGGTCATGATCGGCCCAAACACGTGCTTGAAGCCGCGCGAGCCCTGACCTGTCAGGGATCATCGGCGGCGCGGTATAAAGGCGCACGCCATCTTCGCCCACGGCGGCAAGTGCCGTGCGCGCATGGGCCAACAGACGCAGCGCGTCATGACTGACAGTAGAGCCTGGCCCCAGAAGAATCATGGAGACGGCTTGAAGCGGGATCGCGTAGTCCCCGGGAGGCAGCGCGTCGGCGGGAGTGGTGTCGCCCTGGACAAAGGCGAGCGTGCCGTCGCGCGCCATGAGAGCGCCGCGCGCGAGATAGAGACATCCTGCGCGATCAGCGTGAGGCACTTTAGCGCTGTCGAGGCCGAGGCGTCCCTTCAGCATCGGTTAACTTCGGCGTTGCGGCGGACGCAGCAGCAACATGCCATAGCCATACGCGCGATGGCGTCCGATGCCGCGTGCAAGACGGTCGGCAAAGCCCTGCGGGTCCTGCACAGTCAGGGTACCGAGGATAGTGGCGTCGGGCCCGTCGATCCGCTTGCCGCCCCGCACGACGACCCGACGTTGGAATTTATGCAAATGCGAGGTCTCTCGCTCGAGTTCAGCTGCGGGCGAGAGGCGCTTGGCAAGCCAGTCGAGATAGACGTCTTCACGGGAGCGCGCATGGTCGTTGCGCAGCGTTTCGGCAAGGAAGGCATCCACTTCGGCCCCCTTGGCAAAGGCCGCCTTTTCCGTGTTCAGGGCAGAGGCCAGTCGGACAACGGGACGCAGGCGGAGATCGAAGCCGAGCCGCTGGCCTGCGTGCCATGTCTCGATCGGGCGGGGGAGAGACCGCAGCCGGCCGAGGTCCAAGATCGCGCTTTCAGTGGGCAGCGTGACACTTCGGGCCGTCTCAATCAATTCCTCTGCCGGTTGCGGGCCATAGGCGTAAAGCGTCGCCCGCGTAGCGCGTGGAGCGACCATGAGGCGGAAGGGGTGTAGCAGGGCGGGGCCAAAGACCTCGTTCAGCAGGTGATGCAGGGCGAGCCCCTCGTCAAACACGCCCTTGCCAAGGCCGCGTTTGCCCGCCCAACCGTGCAGATCGGACAGGTTCAGCGGGAGCTCGATGAGATGCAGGCTCATGCGATGTCTCCCTCGCATACGATCCTTGTGCCGCCATGCAGTCCGGTTTTCCAGTTGCGCAAGTCCTGAAGGTCGTATTTGAGAGCACCTTCGTACGGGCAACCATCATCAGGCCAGAGCGCGCGCCCTGTCAGCCCCTGTACCGTGAGGGCCTTGAGGGCTGCATGGGGGCTGTCTGCCTCGATCCAGCCGGCAAAGAGACGGCGCGTGGGCAGGCAGGGTTTGCGTCCTAGAAACAGGGGCCGCGCCGGTCGGTCGAGCGCTTCGGCCAAGTGCTCTAGCGTCGGGGTGTCGTCGTCGTTCAGTCGTAGCACCACATGGGTCTCATGGTCCGCCAGGTAGTCGCGGCGGCGTCGGTGCGGGCTGTCATAAGTGGCACCCGCACGTCCTTCGGGTTGTCCCCATGTGGTCCAGCCCTTTTCGTTCTTTTCCAGCTTGGCGTTTTGCATATCGGTCACAACAAGCGGGGCATGTCGCCCATCCGGCATAGCCGAAAGGGCAGCGAACTCCATGCGATCTTGCAGCGCTTGATGGGCGTTGTTGTCCTCGCGTCGCCAGCCAAGCGCACTCGCGAAGAGCCCTGTCAGAGCGGACGCGGAAGGGTAATTCCGCGTTGGGCCAACATGGTCGATTGTCACCCCGCCGAAGGCCATGAGCGGCGCGGCCAGGTGCAGATGGAGCCACCGCCTCATCATGCCGCCTCCGGTGCCTTCAGGCGTTCGGGAAGGGACTTGGCGAATTGAGCGAGGTCAGCGAGCGACCCGCGTTCCGCCTCGGGCACGTCGCTGTTGGCAAGCGACATCACGCGGCGGGTTTCACCCGTGGCATACGCGGCATCGAGCGCAGCAAGGTGATCACACAACGCGGCTACGGCTTGGCCCGTTTCAGCCTTGCTGGGTGAGCGGAAGGCTTCGGCGAGCGACCGCGGCTGCCGGTCACCGGCTTCGAGCAGCATGAAGGACGCGCGCGAATAGGGGGCGGTCGATCCCAGTTTCGCTCCGGGCGAGACCTCGGCAATCAGGTAGGTCAGGTTATGCAGTACCTCTCCGGCCAGCGCCACGTCGCCACCGAGGTTCTTGATCAAACCAGGCAGGTCAACCACGACATAGCCGTAGAACAGCCCCGAGGTGAGTTCGGTTTCCTGAATGGTGTCTGCGCCGGTATCCTCTTCACGGGCCAGGTCATCGGCGGCGATGAAGTAATCGCTTTCGGCTTCTTCGGCGTGGACGGTGAAGGCATGTGCCACATGCACGGGGGCCTCAATATTGGCGCGCGGGTCCGATGTGACCATGCGGCCGAAGAGGGCACCCGTCAGCCCGCCGGGCAGCTTGGCGCCTTCGCTCATCGCCTTGAGGTTGGCTTTGTGCTCCTTGAGCCAGGCTGACGCCAGTTCCTTGGCGGTTTTCTTGTCGCCGCCGGCTTCCGCCACCAAAGCCTTGGCTTCCTTGGTCAGATAGGCGATTTCGACGGCGCCCAATAGTACAGTTTGCGAAGGTTTCTTTTCCTTGCCGGTGTACCCATAGAGAACTTCGAAGAGAGTGCGGCGTAGTATTTCCTTTACGTCTTCATCGACTTGATTGGCCCAACCCTCAAAGATTGCCTTATCTACAATGTCACGCGACCTGAACGCATCCTCCGCGCCGTCAATTGCGCTAAGTGCATGGGGGTCTTCGGCCAGTCGCCAGTGCCGTTTGAGGCATTGTGAACTGACTCGCGTGCGCAGGGCTCCGCCATAGGGCAAGCGCTTGGCAAGGCCCGCGTCGTCGCGGTTGAGCAGGGCGGCGGTATATGGGGCCAGGAAGTGGATTTGCAAGAAACGCGGATCAGACATTTTGGGTTTCCTTCTCACGAGTGCGCGCGCCTTGGTCCAGGCGCCGATAGTAGTGGCGGGCGATCTCTTGCCCGTTATCGTTCAGGTAGGCCCAGGCAAGGCTGGGCACGTCGATCTGGGGGTGTTTCCGTGCCAGCATGCGGACGGCCCGTTCAAGGGCGTCGTGTCGCGCCGCGCTCCTGACGGCGAGCAAACGTGCAAGGCGGAGTTCGGAGAACACGGGCTTTTCAAGATTCGCTTGCGCGTCGCCACCATCGGCAAGAACAGCTCCGAACTTGCGGCCATCTGCGTGGATGCCTTCGGTCGCGTTGGCCGGGGTCAGCAGGGCGAGTGCCTTCGTGATCGCGCGCCACGCGGGCTCCTCTCCAGGTGTCATGTGGGAGGCTGCGGCCATGCGCCAGAAGATCGGCGCGCCCTCCGGTCCCATGCGTCGTGCCGCGGCCTTTTCGCCACTGGAGGCATGGAAGAGGGCCGATGCAATCTCCAAGGCCCGCTTTCCAACTGTCGTGTCACGTTCAGACATGTTCTTTCTCCTCGATCCCCAACTCTGCAAAGATTTTCCGGATACCGGCATCAAAGGCCGCACGGCCACGGGTCATGGCCCTTGGACGCATGATCGCGGCACACGGAATAGTGGGAGCGGCACGTTCAAATTCGGTGCGGGCCGCTGCTGCCAGGTGCCGGGTAAAGCTTGAATGAGCCGCGTTGCGGGCCTCCTCGGTCGAGTGGCCCAGTTTATCCCAAAGCGCCGGAAAGAATGCCGCATCTGCGATGCGCGCGAACTGGTCGCGGGCGGGTAGGCTGCGGGCGTATTCGGCCTTGCCCCGCTTGGCATAGTCGCCCTCGGCAGCGATCAGTGCCAAGCCGTCACGCAAGGCGCGGTCCACGTTCCCGATGGTGTTGATCTGTTGCTCGGAGAACTCGATCGTTGTTTCACCGAGCATCCACTTGATCACCTTCTTCGGCACCGGAATGACACGTGACTTGAAGCCGTCAGTCTTGGAATTGCCACGGGCAAAGGCTTCGGCGACCAAGGCCATGTCCATTCGGTTCTCATCACCCGTCGGCGTGGCCAGTTCCGGCACTTTCCATTCGCCGCCATAGAGCAGTCGGTTGATAAGCTTGTAGCTCCAGTCCTGTTCCCCGAGCGTCAAGGTCTTGTTCTCGACCAGGTGAACCGGTGCCCAGGGATCGCCGGTCATGCCCTTGGCGTCTTTTGCCGCGATGCGCGCTGCTTTCGACGTGCCGCGCTTGGCATAGAGACCCCTTGGCCCTTCCTGAAGACGGATGCGGCGACAGATCTCGATGAACATCGGATCGAGCGTAGGAAGGTCGAGCATCTGTTTCTCTGGCCAAGGCAGGCACCACAGAAGTGCAGGACCCGAAGGTTCGTCGCGGTTGGCGACAAGTCGCATGACGTCGCGCCGCCACCATGCCGAAGGGTCCACAATTGCCGTGCCGGGTTGCACCGGTGCAAGGCCGATCATCGCCCGCGACGAGGAACCACCATTCATGCGCGCAATGCCGTAGTTTCCAGCCCCTCCGAACCCCTCCATCGTTTGCAGGCTTACCAAGGCGAACAGCCAGTCTTGCGGCGTGGCTTCATGGGCGATCTCGCGTTTGAGATCGTGGTTGCGCGAGGTGATGAGCATGTCGAGCGCATCCGGGGTCGCCACCTCGCTCCATTTCCCTCCGCCGGGATCGGGGGGCTGCAGGAACGCGGGCTTGCTGTCATCCTCACCGACCATATGCCACGGCGCGTCATCCTCGAAATCGGCGGTCAGGTCGCGCAGGTTGGTGTGCCATGTCGCTTCGTCCTCGGGCAGAGGGCCGTCCTGTCCGCTGTGTGCCAGAACGCCCAGTTGAACAAGGAACATGTGCCAGGCGGGCCGTTGATGGGGGCGCAGAGCAGCAAAACTCGTGACCTCCCCACGCGCCATCGCTGCAAACAACCCGGGCAGGGTGAGCGCGCCGCCGTTGGTCTGGATGAGAGGGTCAACCAAGAGGTTTCCGGTCATGTTCAGTTCTCCTCCAGTCGTGTCAGCCCGGATGGGTCATAGGCGAAGCCCTTGGTGCCGACCCGGAAGGTGAGCGGCGATGTCGTGATGATCTCGGGCGCCTCATCCCCTGTCAGATCGAGCGACCAATGGGCGGGCAGGGCAAGCGTCGAGATCGGGGTGCCGAAGGGGCCAGTCGTGCCTTCCGGGAAGGTGACGATGATGCCGCTTTCGCCCAGACGCGTGCGGATGGCCTCCTCGTTGGGGAAGGCGCAGGGGATCTCTTCGCGACGGTCGAGGATGACGTTCTGCGCACCCATGGTTTCTGCGATGATCTTTCCAGTAACGCGGCGGCGGTAGTCTTCCCATCCATTCTGCGCGGCGATCTCGTCCAGCCGTTCGGGATGGGTGGCGCGTTCGACCAATCTGCGGTTCATCTGTGGAATGCGCCACAAAGGCGAGGTCTCGATCTCGTGCAGCGTTGCGGCGAGGCCAGGAACGTCCAGATAGACGCCGGAAAGGGTTGTGTTCTGACCATATGTGCCCAAGCCATTCTCTGGCTCGGCCGTCAGCCGGCCTAGGTCGCCCTCGGGACAGAGGATCACGGCGCTCGCCTGTTCAAATCCATCCGGGCGAGACCGGTTGTGACGGTGCAGCCGGCCGATCCTCTGCAGCAGCACATCCATCGGGCACAGGTCGGTGATCAGAATATCGGCATCAATGTCGAGCGATTGTTCCAGCGTCTGGGTGCCTATGACGATCAGGGCTTCCGCGGGGCTGTCCTTGCCCAGAACGGCTTCGACGCGGGCATCCAGCCGCGCACGATCCTCGGCGGCAAATCGGCTGTGGTGCAGGGTTGGCGTGTCGTTCAGTTGAAACATCAGATCGGGGGCTTCATTCACGCAGGCCGCCAAGGTTTCGCGCGCGCGGTCAACCGTGTTGCGGATGACCAGCACCCGCGCACCACGACGAGCGGCAGATACCGCCTTGGCTGCAGCATCTTCGCCGCTCCAGCCCATCTGGGCGCTGATCGAAACATCCTTTTGAAGCCCGTCTCCAGTGAGGACAGGGAAACAATCGCCTTTTGTCCATACCGCGGGGTAGGGGGTCTGTTCGGCCTCAGACAGGGGTGGAAGCGGTGTTTCGCGCCAAGCCGAGCGCGCCACCGCCCCAAGAGTTGCCGACATCAACAGCGCGTGCCCGCCAAGCGCCAGATGGTCGCGCAGGACGGCACGCTGGATTTCCGTCATCCACGCATCCGAGGCGTGAACCTCGTCAATGACAAGCAAGGATCGCGACAGGGCCGCTCCGCGCAGATGGGCGTGTTTGACCTGAAGCCCCGCCATCATGGCCTGATCCACCGTGCCGACCGCGATCTGCGCCGCGAGAAACCGCGTTGCGTGTTCAGCGGCCCAGCGTTTCGCACGTTCTTCGCTGCCCGAGTTATCGTCCCATTTTACCTCGAAACCAGGCAGGCGAATGCCATGTGCTTCTCCGGAAACCGCCTGACCAGGGATTGCAAGCACGGCTTCGGGGATGGGGGCAGCGAACATGCCCTGGAGGATCTTGTTGATGCGGCTTTGCAACTGGCGCGCGGCGGCGCGGGTCGGTACGGCGAAATAGAGGCTGTCTACGGCGCCGCTTTCATACAGCTGAGCAAAGCGCCACAGTGCCGCTTCGGTCTTGCCCGCGCCAGTTTCGGCCTCAAGGATCACAAGGTTCTCAGAAAGCGGTGTCTGGGCCACGACCTCCTGCGCGGGCCGTGGTTTCGGGTGATCTGACAATAGCGCCCATGATGCAGGACCATTCAGATGGCGGCGGGAAGTGTCCAGACCGATGTCATGTAATCTCCGTTCCGCTCGTTCGCAGGCAATTTTCCAGTAGTCGGGATCGAATGTATCTACGAATGGAAATGCGTTCCGATCAGAGCCGACCCAATCCGCCAGTGCGAGGAGGCCGCAAGATAGATGTGCGAAAGCCGGAGATGGCGGTGGTGGCTCATATTCACGGATTTCGGGGAACCATGATACAAGTGCCTGCCCTATGCGGGCCTCTTCGGCTTTCCAGTCATATCCCTCCAACGGGGCGAAGGCATCCTGCGCCCAGCTTTCTTCCGGGGGGGTTACTGGGCGGCCATGATGGGCAAAGAGCACCCTGAACCAGATCTCTATTCCATCCCAGCGGACAATATGCTGCGCCTGCCCGTCGAGGGCGCCCGCGTCACCTTGCTGCAGCCATTTCCATCCGCAGCGCAAGTGATCCCGCGGCTCGCGAGTATAGGGCGGAGGTAAGGCCTTGATCTGAAAAGAAGGAGCCAGCTTTCCTATGTCGTGAAGAAAGGCAATCGCCCCGAGACATGAAATCTGCTCGTCCTTGAGTTCGGTCTTTGAGGCGTTCTCTGCCCTGCGTCTGAAGACGGGTATTCCGAGCAGTGCGCAGAACGTCGCAGCTACATCGGCACTATGATGGATCAGGTGATGCGAAGAACCCGAAACGGAATCTAGTTTTCCCCAAGGATGCATTTTAACGAATGACCATATTCAAGAAACACTAGGTAAAGAAAGATCAACTGCTGAATCGTACGAACTTAGCATCCTTCAAGTAGCGAAATCAAATCAAGCACAATCTTCAGATAAGTTATGCTTTCCCAGATGATCATGCTTTCCCTCGGCAGGCCGAGACGGCGATCTTCGATACATTAAAGGCATCTACAACCAGCGACGGCCTCACTCAGCAGGACCAGCTAAATTCTTCTGGCCCCGACCACAGTGCCTTTAGTTAAAGAAAAGGAAAGGCTTGGTGCTTCGGGACTGGCCGACGCGACCCCGGCAAGTTCCAAGTGAAGTTCTAGAAAAAATGTGCAATGTGAATGGGAATGCATTCTTGCGCCGCCACTGAAAAGGGGGGGCGAAGCTCCTCAAGTGTCAGGTATGGTGACCAGGTGTGGCGTAGGCCGCCCTTAATATCAATTATGGCACCTCTTAAAAACGGTGATGAAGTCGACCTATTCGCTACGTGAGCAATCCGACAAATCTAGGCGGATTTGCCAGAACCGATAGCCTTCATGTCTCAAGAAACAGCTCGGCCACGGCAAAATCCAAGTGTGCGAGATGCGAATTGCCTCAGGGGCGTGCTGTGATCCGCAGAATTCAGGCTTCGACAGATTAAAGGCTCTATGACATATTGGAGGCTTGGCCGGCAGGAACATCCGGGTCGATTGGGAGGCCGAGATGGCAGTGAAATACGCGATCCTATTTGACGTTATCGCCGGTCGTTCGACCATTCCCAGATACGAGGACTGGACCGAGATCGACATCATCACCTCGACCGTGTCAGCCGAGGCGCAACTCGTCGGGTCGGAAATGTCCCAGGCCCCGGCGGTGTTCGACGCCTTTCAGGTCGAATTCAGGGATGCCACGATGCTCACCGCGCTGGCCGTGGCGCAGGCGGAAGGCGCGACGATTCCGGCCGTCCGGATCGTCGCCCTGAGGGAGCCAACCGAGGCGGAGCCCTACGCGGTGACGCAGGAGATACGCCTGAATGATGTCAGGCTCGAGGATCTGTCCTTCGGGCAATCACCGGGCCCCAGAGCCACGTTGCGCTTTGAGCAGATCGGCCGTGCGGACTACGACGTCTCGGACCCCAGGGTCCCAAGTCTCATCCAGGATTTCGGATATGACCTTGCCACCCGGACAACGGTGGCATTTGAGTCGCTCGATCAGGCCACCGAGACCGGCAACGGGAACAGGTACGGACCGGGGGGCGAGGCGGAAGCCGTCTATGTACGGATCGAGGGGCTGCGGGGCGATGTAGTCGAGGTGGGCTACGAAGGCTGGTTCCGCGCCACCGATCTGCAGGTCAGGATCCCCGGCCGCGAGGACCCGCAGGATACGCAGACACAGATCCAACCGGTTAAGCTGACCTTGCAGGGCATGGTCGGTGAGGCGCAGATACTCGATGCGCTGTCGCAGGGCGGTGCGATCCCCTTGGTCGAGATCGCAGGCATGTACGGAGACGGTCAAGGCGGCCACGTCTCGCTGTTCGAGGTCACGCTGGAGGAGGCAAGGCTCGCGTCGGTCGGCAGCACGAAGTCGGCCGGCCCGGATCCGTCTGCCACCGGCCTGTCGCTCGAGCTTGATTACCAGCGGATCGGCGTGAGTGTCGACGCTGACAGGGGCGATGGCGGCTGGGACCGTGAGTTCACGCCGTTTGGCTGGGATGTCGGGCTGTGGGAGGCCGCGGACGTGAGCGATCCGGGCGGTACCGCGAAGCCGCTGCAAGAGACGCAGGCCACCGAGTTTGTGATGTGGATCGAGGGGATCTCGGGACCGGTTTCGCTGGACGGGCGCGACGGCGGTTTCGCACTGAATACGGTATCCACATCCTGGGAGAGCCTGCCTGACGGGCGCATCGTTCCCGGTGACGTCACGGTCTCGATCGCCGGAAACGATGCCGATCTGAACCGGCTGCTGGTGTTGCAGGCGCAGATCCCCGCCGTGATGATCCGGAGCTACAGTCCGGATGACGCGGGCAGGCAGAGCCTGGTGACCGAGATGCGGCTGAACGGCGTGGCCCTTACCGGGCTTCGCGAAACGGAGCTTGCCGAGACCGAGCAGCCGACGGTGGAGTTGACGATGGACTTCACAAGCTTCGGGCTGAGGCAGACGGCGACCGAGACCGACGGGCGCGACGCGCTTCTCGAGATGGGGTATGATGCCGCAACGGGAACGGCGGTCGACCCCGACACGCTTGCCCTCCCGGGAGAGAGCGCCAGCACCGATCCGGAGATCCAAAGCGCTGACCTGATCTACGCGATCCGGATCGACGGAATGGCCGGTCGTTCCGAAATCCCCGGCTACGAGGATTGGACCGAGATCGAATCGGTGTCTACGGAGATGTCGGTGGCCTCCGAGTTGGTCGGATCGCAGCTGATGCTGGGGGTGCCGGCGTTCGACGGGTTGGAAGTCCAGTTCAAGGATGCCACCTTGCTTGCGGCGTTGGCCAGTGCCCGCGCGAACGACACGGTAATCCCCGCCGTCGAAATCGTCGGCCTGTTCTCGCCGGGCCCGGGGGGGGGCATTTCGAAGGTCAAGGAGTTCCGACTGAACTCGGTCTGGCTCGAGGATGTTTCCTTCGGTCGGTCTGTCGGCCCCGCGGCGACGCTGCGCTTTGAGGAGATCGGTCGGGCCGAGTACCTCATTACTGGCAGTACCGTAACGCGGGTTCAGGACTTCGGGTATGATATCGGCATACAGGGAGCGGTGGCGTTCGACGCGCTTGCAGCGACCACCACCGCGACTGACGGACAGTACACCGGCCTGGCGAACGAAGCCGAAGCGCTCTATGTGCGGATCGAAGGGCTGAAAGGCGATGTCGCTGTGCCGGGATTCGAAGGCTGGTTCCGTGCCGCCGGTCTCGAGGCCAGCCTTCCCGGTCTTTTGGAGCCGCAGGTTGGGCAGACGACGTCGGAACCGGTCTCTCTTGTCCTGTTGGGGATGGCCGGCGACGCGCAGATACAAAAGCTGCTGACGGAAAGCCGCAAGGTCCCGTCGCTGGAGATCGCCGGCGTGTACGGAGACGGGCGGGGTGGCGTCGTCGCGCGATACGAGGTCACGTTGCATGAGGCGCGGCTCGAGGGGGTTGTCAGCAGCCATTCGCCGTCAGAGGGGGCGATGCTCGAGCTGGACCTGGGATATGATCGGATCGGGTTCAGCATCGACGGCGAAAACCGCAGCGGCTGGCGGGAGGACTTTGCGCGCTTCGGCTGGGACGTCGAAGAATGGCGCGCGGCTGAGGTGGCTGCGGACGGCGCGTCCGGAAGCGTGGTCCCGCTCGATCCGCTGGTGGCCACCGACTACGTGATGTGGATCGACGGGATCGAGGGGCCGGAGACGCAAGACGGCCTTGGCGGCGGGTTTCGACTGGAACGCATGTCATCGACCTGGCAGACCCTGCCGTCCGGGCAGCCGGTGCCGCTGGACTTCCAGGTGTCGCTGTCCGAGCCGGACGCCGGCCTGAATGCGATCCTCCTGGGAGGCGAGATCATCCCTGCGGTGGTGATCCGCGGCTACGGCCTGGACCGCGCGGGCCGCGAGGTCGCCCTGACCGAGGTGCGGCTGAACGGCGTGGCCTTCAGCAGGATAGAAGAATGGCGGGGCGAAGACGGCGCTTCGAGACCGGTTGAACTGACGCTGGAATTCGAACGCGTTGGCCTGATCCAGAAGGCCAGTGATATCAACGATGACGTGGTGGACTTCGAGGCGGGATTCGATGTCGCCACGAACCTGCCGATCGAGCCCGGCGCGCTTGATCTGCCGGGCGAGGGCTTTGGCACCCTCGGTCCGTTGCGCGACGCCGACTCCGGCCCTGACGCGATCTTCGAGGCGGTGGCACCGGGCACCTATACCGGCATCACGGCATCGAGCGAAAATGCGACCGCCTACGCTCTCGACAGCGACGACGGCGGCCTGCTGCGGATCGACCCCGGCGACGGCCGCGTCTACGCCGACGGCTTCGTCGATTACGAGACCCTGGGCGGCAGCATCAACTTCACGGTGCGCGCCACCGAGGGCGATGCCAGCCGGAGCGCGACCTTCAGCCTCGCGATCCGGGACGTGAGCGAGGTTCTCGAGGGCACCGAGGGCAACGACGTGCTGCGCGGGTCGCGGGACCGGGACACGATCAACGGCTATGGCGGCAACGACTCGCTCTACGGCGCCGACCGCGACGACGTCCTGAACGGCGGGCCGGGCGCGGATGTCCTGCGGGGCGATGCCGGGGCCGACACGCTCAATGGCGGCGCCGGGGCTGACCGGCTCTACTCCGGCACTGGTCCCTCGGGACTGATGGCGGGGGGGGCAGGCAACGACACCTATTACGTGGACGCCGCGTCGGTCACTTTCGAAGAGGCGGCGGGCGGCGGCACCGATGTGGTCTGGACCAGCGTCGATGCCGATCTGGGGGCGGCCCATATCGAGGAGTTGCGCGCCGCCGATGCCAGGGCCGAGACGCCCTTGCGCCTGATCGGATCGCCACAGGACAACATCCTGCGCGGCAATGCCGGCGCCAACCATCTTGACGGCGAGGGCGGCGTGGACCGGATGTACGGTATGCGCGGCAACGACAGGTACGCCGTCGATGACCCCGGCGACCGCATCTTCGAGGCCGCCGGCGAGGGCGACGATATTGTCTTCGCCAGCACCGATTTCCGGCTTCAGGAAGGCCAGGAGATCGAACGGCTGTCGGCGCAATCCGCCGATCTGGGCTATGGGCTGACCCTGCAGGGCAACTCGCTCGACAACACGATCACCGGCTCCGTCGCTTCGGATTGGCTTCTGGGGCATCAGGGGGATGACCGGCTGGTGCCGGTGGCCGGTGACGACACGGTGGACGGCGGCGACGGCACCGACACCGTGGTGATCGGGCTGTCATCCGAGGATGCCACCGGCATCGCCGGTGCGTCCGCTCTGGTGCTCGAAAGTGATCTGGGGGCGATGTCGATCAGTGACACGGTCGAGTTCTTCGAGTTCACCGACCGGACCCTGAGCTATGCCGAGGCCACGGCCTTGCGGGCGCGTGGCCCGGCCGGTCAGGGCACCAACGCGGCGGACCTGCTGGCCGGCACCTCGGGCGACGACAGCCTCGACGCGCGCGCTGGCGATGACTGGATTACCCCCGGGACCGGCAATGACACGATTGACGGTGGCGCGGGCCGCGACATGCTCAGCTTTGTCGATCTGCCCGATGACCCCGACCGCACGCCGACCGAATACCGCATCGACCTCGATCTTGAGGCCGGCACGGCCACGGGCGGCGGAGACAGCTACACGATCACGGGGATCGAACGCGTCTCTGGCAGCGTTTTCGCCGACCGCATCAAGGGCGACGACAACGCCAACGAACTGCGCGGGCTGGGCGATTACGACTGGTTCATCGCCACCCCCGGCGGCGATACGATCGACGGCGGCACCGGTCAGGACATGCTGTCCTTCGTGGAATGGCAAAGCGATGCGCCCAACACCGGCGATGCCTTCAACCCCGGCGGCATGCCGCCGCAGGCCGATCTGGTGACCGGTGTGGTCGTCAACCTGAACGATCCGTCGCAGAACACCAACCTTGCCGCCGGTCACGACCTGACCAGCGTCGAGCGCATTACCGGTTCCGGCCGTCAGGACGTGTTCTGGGGCGACGACCAGTCAAATGATTTCCGGGGGCTTGGGGATTACGACTGGTTCGTGGCCTCGGACGGCGGGCGCGAGCGGTATTTCGGCGGCGACGGCATCGACACGGTGACCTACTTCAACGCCCCGACACGGGTCATCGCCAGCCTCAGGAACGGCGCCGAGGTCAACGGGCTCGAGACCGGGCGCGGCACTGATGGCTGGGCTGCGCTCGACCTCTACTTCGAGATCGAGGGCCTTGTCGGATCGGCCCATGATGACCGGCTGGCCGGCAACAGCCTGCGCAACACCCTGTCGGGTCTGGACGGCAATGATCTGCTCGAGGGCTACGACGGCATCGACACGCTCAAGGGCGGGGCAGGGCGAGACACGATCGACGGCGGCGCGGGGTCGGACTATGCGCTGTTTGACGGCGCCTCGACCGATTACCTGATCGACCGGATACAGGACCGCAGGGTTCACGTGACCGATGCGGCCGGCGACACCGATGTCTTGCTCGACGTCGAATACATGCGTTTCGAAGACGTCGAGATTGCGCTCTGGGACTTGACGCTCTAGGAGCATAGGGCTTGGTCATTGACCCTGATCCAGGTCGCCAAACAACAAGCGGCGCCAGGGATGATCTCGTCTGCCCAACTGAGGTGCGGACAGGGCTTCTAAAATGTTGCTCTCCGCCTCGCGGCAAATGTCAGGGTAACGAGAGCCGCACGCTGATCGTGCGCTGCTCACCTTCCTTGAACCGCCGGAAGCTGGATTCTTCCGGTTGCTTGATGTGCTACCCAACGCGCCCTCGGCGGTTGTCAGAGTTTCTGCCCTTCGATCAGGTGCACGGGCTGGTGTCACGCTGATTTCATCAGGTCCTCCGTGACCCTGTGCCCAATGGCGCTGTGTGGCCGTTCATCATTGTAGGCTCTACGTCAAGCCTCCAACTTTTCAGCGGCATCTTCAAGATTCATGAACCAGTGAGCGTTCAGGCATTCCGCCCGGAATCGCCCATTGAACGCCTCGATGAAGGCGTTGTCGGTCGGTTTTCTTGGTCGCGAGAAATCGAGCGTGACACCGCGCTGATAGGCCCAGAGGTCCATGTCGCGGGAGATGAACTCGCTGCCCTGGTCGTCCCGGATCGTGGCCGGATAGCCGGTCCGCCGGCAGACGCGATCAAGGGTCGCGACGAAATCTTCGCCGCGGTAGCTGAACCGTGGATCGAGCACCGGCACGAAGTACGAGAAGGTATCAACGACCGTCAGAATCCTGATCTTTCGCCCCGTTTCAAGTTGGTCATGCACGAAGTCCATCGCCCAGACATCGTTCGGCCCGACGGCCTCTGAACGATCCTCCCTGAGCTTCGCCTTCACCCGGCGCTTCGGCGTCTTGTTCCTCAGCTGAATGCCCAACTCCTTGTGAATGCGATTGGTCTTTTTCTAATTGATTTCCCAGCCCTCGCGCCTCAGCAACACGTGCACACGTCGATACCCGAACCGGATACGGGTCTGGCAAATCTCCCTGATCCGCTGTCCCAGCGCGGCCTGTCCGGGTCGAAGAGACTTGTAGCGGTAGGTTCTGGGATAGAACCGGATCACCGCACAGGCCGGGCGGATTGATATCTGCCAATCCGCCCGCATCTCGTCGACCAGCGTCCTCTTCCGGGTAGGGTCGTCATTGTTGCGCCATTGGTTTGAGCGACAATGGCGACGAGCTTTCGCTTGATGACGTCCTGCAGCATCTCCTTGTCGAGCGAGAGGTCCGCGACGATCTTCTTCAGCCTCGCATTCTCCTGCTCAAGTTCCCTGAGCCGCCTCATCTCGGACGGCATCAGCCCCGCATACTTCTTCTTCCAATTGAAGAACGTCGCCGAGCTGATCCCGGCTTTCCTGCAGGCCTCCGCGACCGGCGTCCCGTCCTCCGCCTGCTTGATGATGAACGCCTTCTGCTCGTCCGTGAACTTCAATGCTGTCAAGCGTTTCCACTCCTCTCCCAGCCGGGGATTCGATGCGGAAAACTCTAACCAAGATCGGGGGCGTTTCCGGGGATCACATCAGCCCGCGATGCACTAACAATCAAACCGGACCACCCGATGGGGGCAGGCCATCCGGCGCAACACTTCCTAAGCGGGAGCGAAGTCGCGACTTGGCACCCTCAGGGACCAGATTTCACAATCAATCACGAGAATTACGAGAAAAGAATCGCCGGGTAGGGGCGCTCGGTCTTAGTATGTTCGACCGGTTACCCAAATGGGGCGTGACCGATTACTTTATTCTCAAACGCCAGAAAAATATTCCTGGTGATCGAGGGGAACATTCAGATGGTCGTTGAGACAGGTACAGATATTGGGGAGACCCTGACCGGAACAGACCTCGCGGATACGCTCGATAGTGCGGGTGGTAACGACATCATTTTCGGTCTGGATGGCGCTGACAGTTTGATTGGCGGGCTTGGGGCGGATTCGATTGATGGCGGTGACGGTAATGATGAGATTATCGGCACCGGTCCGATCGCCGAGGTAGACCCGCCCAGTGTAGGTCCCGACACCCTGATCGGTGGTGCCGGAGAAGACACTATTCTTGGCTTTGGCAACAACGTCATTGCAGATGGTGGTTCTGGCAACGACAATATTCAGGGCGGGCCTGACGGGCTGAGCGATACGCTCGACGGCGGCACTGGCGATGACACATTGATAGGTCAAGGCGGTGCCGACGTGTATATCGTCGATAGCCTGCTCGATTTTGTGGCTGATTTCACCTATGATTCCTATGGCCCCGGCAACACAGCCACCGGGGATGTGGACGAAATCAGGTCCACCATCTCCTGGGTGCTGCGGGACTGGAACGACGACGGGTTCAACGTCGAAAACCTGACCCTTCTGGGCAGCGCGGATATTGATGCGACGGGGAACGAAGTTGGCAATGTGGTCACCGGCAATGGCGGCGACAACCAACTTTTCGGCTTGGCCAACGACGACACCTTGGACGGTGGCGCGGGCAATGACACCATTGAAGGTGGCACAGGCGATGACTTGATGACCGGCGGCGACGGGGCCGATACCTTCGTCATTAACGCGCTGAGTGGTAACGACACGATCACGGATTTTGTTAGCCACGTTGGCACTGACGTCCTGAGCACTGACTTCCTGGATTTCTCGGCCTTTACCCAAGCGCAGATTGACTCACAGGTCTTGTCCCAAGACGCCGACGGAAATCGTATCATTTCGACCGGCGGTTCCAGCGTGACCTTGCTGGGGGTCTCCAATGAAGAAGTTACTGTATTCAGCAAATTAGCCATCAGCACTGAAGGCAGCGACCTGAATTTGCGGAAAATCATCTTCAAGGACGACGATACCGATCCGAATGATGACAAGGCCACACTCGAGATCAATGGCCCAAATGATGTGACCCTCAAGTCCCTTGACGTTAGCGATCCTGAAATATTAGTCATCGCTGTCGATCAAAACACACACCCCGGCGTGCTGACAGCCACCGGCGGTAGTCCCGCATTCTACGGTGGCACAACCACCGAGCTGCTGACGCTATTGGGTTCTGCGGACAGTGCGGTTTGGTATGGCTATGAACATGTCCCGGACATTGATCCTGTGACAGCAGGGGATCAGCCTGGTTATGTCCTGCACACCGACGGAACGAACCCCTATGCTGGTATCGACGGCGAGGCGCTTAGCACTGTGGATGCCACGATGCACGAGGGTTATGTAAACCTGGGTGTCGCCGCCAAGGTCGATCGCGAAGATTTCAGGGTCGACAACTCGGGTAGTGCCGGTACCGTCGCTTTGATCCTCGGCAAGGCGATCCTTGAAGACGGAACGCTGGAGGCACCTGAACTCTCGGCAACCGGCGTTTGGTCGTTCATCAACAGCAAAACGGGTGTAACTGAAGACGCAAGCGGTAGTCCGATTGATCCGACCGGTGGTGTTGGTGATGGGGGTATGACTGTCACTATTAAAGACGCGACCTTCCTTGCGGGCGGACAGCTGAACCTGTTCTACGCGGACCTGGATATCATGGGTGCCGTGGATTTATCGGCTCTTGGTGCGGATGGCCTGAAGGTCTGGACCGCTGCTGCGGGTGATGATGTCAAAGGTTCGATCCGTGTTCTGGAAGGCAGCACGTTGATCCTGTCCGTCGAACAAGTCGAGTATCTGGACGATGTTTTGCCTACTGGTATTTCGATATCCGGTTCGGGCACCATCCGCGTAGTTGGTGATGGAACGAACACCACAACCGACTTTAGTGTTCTGCAATCGCTGAATGTGGATTTTTCTGGCGTAACGCTGGATCTGGGCACCGACGTGGACGGTAAGCTGGATGTGAATCTCGATGGAGGTTTCGACGACACGGTCGACACTCTAACTGAATATGTCACCGGCGGCCCGACCCATGGTCAGAGCCTGACTGGCTCCGCCTTCAACGACCAGGTGAATGGTGGCCTTGGAGCGGATAGCTTAAATGGTGGCGCTGGGGATGACACCCTGAACGGTGGTTTGGGCGATGACACGATCCGGGCCGGGCTTGAGGATGACAGCATACGTGGCGGTGCAGGGATCGATACGGCCATTTTGGCGGTAGCGCGCAGCGACGCGACTGTCGGTATCGAAACCAACGGTATTCGCGTGTTCTCTTCGCAGGGGAACGACTCTATCCACGAGGACGTTGAAAACATTGTCTTCCTTGACGGAAGTGTGACCTATGGCGATTTGAGGAGCAGCGGTGGCCTGATTGTCAACGGCACCGAGGCCGCAGAGAACGTCAACGGCACGGCGGCAGCAGAAATTATCAACGCGCTTGGCGGCAGTGACTGGATCACGCCCGGGGGCGGTAATGATACCATCAATGGCGGGGCGGGACGCGATATGCTGAGCTTTGTCAATCTGCCCGATACGCCGGGCCGCACGAATGTTGAGTACCGGCTGGACATCGACATGGGGGCGGGCACGGCTGTCAGCCATGATGGCTTGGAGAATATCCAGTTCAGCAATGTCGAGCGCATCACCGGCACCATATTTGCCGACCGTATCAAGGGCGACGCGGGCGACAACCAACTGCGCGGCCTGGGTGATTTCGACTGGTTTGTGGCGACCGAGGGCAATGACAGCTACGAGGGTGGCACCGGTCAGGACATGATCTCGTATGTCGGATGGCAAAGCACGGCGGTGAACACCGGCAGCCCGTTCAACCCCGGCGGCGCACCGCCCGCCAACGCCCAGGTAACCGGCGTTGTGGTTGATCTGACCAATCCGGCCAACAATACCAACCTGGCCGCGGGCGATGTCTATGACAGCGTCGAGCGGATCACCGGCTCTGGCCGTCAGGATGTATTCTACGGCGACGGCAGCCAGAACGATTTCCGGGGCTTGGGTGATTTCGACTGGTTCGTCGGCTCGTCCGGCGGGCGCGAGCGCTATTTCGGCGGCGACGGCGACGACACGGTCACCTATTTCCAATCGACATCAGGCGTGACGGCAAGCCTGCGCAATGGTGCGATTGTGAACGGCGAGGAGACCGGCCGAGGCACCCGTGGCGACGCGGCGCTGGACCTTTATTTTGAGATCGAGGGCCTGGTTGGCACCAACTTTGCCGACCACCTGACCGGGAATTCGGGACGCAATAATCTGTCTGGTCTGGAAGGCGACGATTTCCTGTTTGGGTTTGGCGGTATTGACCGGCTGAAAGGCGGCGCTGGCAACGACATGATTGATGGTGGCGGCTCATCGGATTTCGCGGTCTATGACGGCGACCGGGCGGATTTCACCATCACCAGAACGGCGTCGCGCGATGCGACCGTGAGCGGCGGCACAGCGGGCACCGACACCTTGATCAACATCGAGAATTTCGTGTTCGATGATCAAACCGTGTCGATCTTCGACCTGGTAATCGTCTGATCCAGGCGGGTGCCGGCACCGCGCATCGTGGCGCCTTGAACCCTACGTTCTGATACTTATCAGGCGCGGAGTAAGGCATTCTCTATGGCCTTAATACCAGTGAATGTAGGTGGATGCCGATAGGGGGTGTTTAAACCGCAACAAAGGGCCGCTTTCAGGCGTTGTGCTGAAAATTTCGCGACCGCAGCGAAGGTCCGGTTCCCGCCCTTCCAGCAAGACCTCTCGCTCCTGCAGAGCAGATCGAGCGTTTGCAGCGAACGGCAGGAAGGTCCGCGCTGCCGACCTTCGTCTTTAAGGGCGTGCTGCACGATGCCATGGGTGACCGGTTCGGGGAAACTGCATCGCAGCGATAGCCGAGCCGGCGAAAGTCCGGATTGGGCCGTGTGTGTCGATCGGAAGGATGTCTGGCAAGGAGGCTATGCTGCAGCGCCGCAGGTCAGCTTCGAGCACAAATGTATGTACCGGCTGCTGTTCGCAAGTGATCAATCGCATGTCTTCTGGAAGTCGTTGATATGTATCCGGCCTTTTTATCGGCTTCATTGTTTGCCGTGGCCCTGTTGGGAGTGCGCACGCGCCGCTATCTCATTACTGACCAGATCATTGATGACCATTTGGGCTCTCAGACTTTGGGTGCGCCTTAATTCCGTTCCATGCAATTGAGGTTTACGAACATTGTTTGCGGCATTGGCCTGATCAGACCGCAGCCGCCATCTCTTGTCTTTTCCAATCAAAGTCTTTGCCGGAGCTGAGGACGCTCCAGGCGATCCGGGCGAGCTTGTTGGCCAGTGCCACACCAAGTTTGTTGTGCTGCATCCGCATTGACGCCGCTTCCAGCCACGGACCAAAGCTGAACTTGTGCCAGTTCTTGGGGCGCATCATGATGACCTGTGCGGCCTGCACAAAGAGCATGCGCAGATAACGACTGCCCCGTTTTGTGATGCTCCCCAATATCGTGCGCCCGCCGGTGCTGCTTTGCCTTGGGACCAATCCGAGCCAGGCTGCAAAGTCGCGTCCCCGGTCATAGGCCTCGCCCTCGCCAACGGCAGCAACCATTGCCGTTGAGATCAACGGGCCAATACCCGGGATCGTCATAAGCCGCTGGCAACCCGGCTCAGTTTCGCTGACCTCCTTGATTTCAGCCGTGGTCATCTCGATCCGTTTGTCCAGCCAGATCCAGTCCTGCTGGAGACCCACGATCAGTTTGCGCATGCGCAAGGACATCTCGCCGCTGCGATTGTCAAGGATGGCTTCAAGCGAGTTGCGTAAGGCAGACACACTGCGCCGGACGGTGATACCCTGTTCGATCAGAAAGGCCCGGATCCGGTTCATCGCGGCCGTCCGCCGCGACACAAGGCGAGACCGGACGCGATGCAGCGCTTGCAGGTCAAGCTGGTCCTGCGTTTTCTCAGAAACCGTTTTAAGATTGGGGCGCAACGCGGCCTCTGCAATCGCCTCGGCATCGTTGTAGTCGTTCTTTTGACCCTTGTTGAAAGGCTTCACGTAAATCGCTGGAATGATCCGGGGCTCAAATCCCAACCTGTCAATCGGCATGCAATTTTGACCCCCTATCGGCGTCCAAAAATGACCCCCTGTTTGGCGCACGTGTAGCTGGCCCGATGCGGTGTAGCCATCATACAGCGCAGCCGTATCGGGCCAGCGGGGCTTGGATTATTCCCTGTTCTTGAAGCGCCAGCTCTCGTTGCCGGTTTCGACGATGTCGCAGTGGTGGGTAAGGCGATCGAGTAATGCCGTCGTCATCTTGGCGTCTCCGAAGACCGATGGCCATTCACCGAAGTCGAGGTTGGTGGT
Organism: Marinovum sp.; assembly: GCF_048263515.1. Taxonomy (NCBI): domain Bacteria; kingdom Pseudomonadati; phylum Pseudomonadota; class Alphaproteobacteria; order Rhodobacterales; family Roseobacteraceae; genus Marinovum; species Marinovum sp. The sequence continues at coordinate 23,428 of NZ_JBLXEC010000006.1, forward strand.
CACGATGACCGAGCTGCGCTCGTAGAGGCGACTGATGAGGTGGAATAGCAACTGGCCGCCGGTCTGGGCGAACGGAAGGTAGCCAAGCTCGTCAAGGATTAGGAAGTCGAGGCGGCACAGTAGGTCAGCCGTGCGCCCCTGCCGGTCGGCACGAGCTTCGGCATCGAGCTTGTTCACCAAGTCCACGGCGTTAAAGAACCGCCCTCGTTTGCCTCGCCGGATGCACGCCCGAGCGATGCTCACAGCAAGGTGGGATTTGCCGGTCCCGGTGCCGCCGATGAGCACAACATTTCGCTGCTGTTCAAGGAAGCCCCCGGCGGCCAGGTCGCGCACCAGCGTCTCGTTGACAGGCGTGCCCTCGAAGCTGAACTCGTCGATCTCTTTCGCCAGAGACAGTTTGGCGATGGTCATTTGGTATTTGATCGAACGCGCCTGCTTCTCGCTGATCTCGGCGTTCAACAAGTCGCCTACCATCTGCTGCGGTTCATGCTGCCGCTTCACCGCCGTGGTGATGATCTCATCGTAGGCGGCCTTCATGCCGTAGAGCTTCAGCTGGCTCATCGCGTCCAGCACCTGTGATCTTTCCATGGTTGGGTCTCCTGAGGCTGTCGTAACGTTGGCAATCGGCCACGGGCTGGCAGGTCAGTCGCAACGCGTCCGGCGTATCAATGGTCAACGGCGGTGGCGGTTCACGATGTCGGGCCAAGATGTTGATGACGACTGAGGCGGCGGGGGCCCCTTCGTTCAGGGCTTCGGCACAGGCAGCATCCACGGCATCCAGCCCGTCGGTTGGGATCATGCTCAGGATCTGAACCATCTGGCGGTCACCATTCGGCACCTTATCAAGCTTGCGCTGCACTCGCCTGATCGCGGGCGGCAACTCCCAGTCCTTGAACGGCGCTCCGTTCCTGAGGGCACCGGGTTTGCGGGCCAGCACCGGAATGTAGTGCAGCGGGTCGTAGATAGCCTTGTCGCGGCCGAACGACCGGGAATGTTGCCCCACGATCTTGCCGTCCTGCCAGAACTCGACCCACTCGGCATAGGCGCGGATCTCGACAGGGCGACCAACAGCGCGGCCATCCACGGAGTAGCGGTTCTTGTCGAAGCGAACGAGACAGGTCTTCGACACGGACGCCGGCACGGCATGGAAGCCGTCGAAAGGCCCGACATAAGGCACCAGGCTCGCGCGCTCTTCCTCGAATAATTCCCAGATTGTCCGGTTACGCAGTTCCGGATGCGGATGGGACTTGGCCCAAGCCACACAGCGGTCCTCGAGCCAGGCGTTGAGCTCGGCATAGCTCCTGAACTTCGGTCTGGGCACGAAGAACCGTCGCCTGACAACCCCAACCTGGTTCTCGACCTGTCCCTTCTCCCAGCCAGAGGCAGGTGTGCAGGCGACCGGGTCGACCAAGTAGTGCCCGCACATCTGCTGGAACCGGCGATTGTAGGCGCGGTCGCGGCCGACGAAGATCGTGTCCACCGCGGTCTTCATGTTGTCGTAGATCCCCCGAGCGCAAGCGCCGCCGAAGAAGGCGAAGGCCTTGTCGTGGGCGTCGAAGACCATCTCTTGCGTCTCGCGCGGGTAGGCTCGCACGAACAGCATCCGGCTGTGGCACAGCCGGACGTGGGCAACCTTCACAGTAGTTGTTGCGCCATCGATCACTACGATCTCGTGGCTCCAATCGAATTGGTAGGCCTCGCCTGGGTCGAAGATCAGCGGCACATAGGCAGCGGCCGAGGCCTCCTGTTCCTCCTTGGACCACGTGGCCGCATATCGCCGGACCGCATCATAGCCGCCATCATATCCTCGGGCCCGGAGTTCCTCGAAGATGCGGATGCGGGTCAGTCGCTCGCGTTTGGGCTTTCGGGCGTTGGCCGCCAGCATCTCGTCGAGCATGCCTTTCCAAGGCCCGATCTTCGGCTGAGGCTGGATCGTGCGTTCATAGGTCATCTCCGTCACGCCGGATCGGATCACCTTCCGCACCGTATTCCGCGAAACCCGCAGTTCCCGGCAGATCTGCTTAATCGGCTTCTTGTCCTGAAAATACGCCCGACGGATCTTCGCAATCGTCTCCACAACCAACATCCCACACTGTGCTCCCCGATGATCTCAGGGGCATCATCCACATCAGTGTAAGGGGGTCATTTTTGGACGCCGATCACCCCGTTACGGGGTCAAAATTGCACGCCTGTTCACATTCGAGTTATTCCCTCCGCCATGGCCGAATAAACGAATTGCAGGGTCTCTGTTGCCACTGCTAAGCATCCCGCAGCGACCGGACCCCGCCCGGTGTTCGCGCCAACCGGTAGTCGCTATCCCGGCACGCCAGCCTCCCGCATGGACCGAGAGCCCATCATGCTCTAAGGATCCGTCTGGATGGCCCAGAAGGTCTGATCGGGATGATCGATGGAACCGCAAAGACTTTCGCTGGGGGCCTGCAGCTTTGATCTTTCTGATCTGACCCTGCGCAGCGCGTCCGGCGCGCGCGTTCCCCTGCGGGCGCAGTCCATGCGCGTGCTGGCGGAGCTGGCGAAGACGCCCGGCGCGGTGGTGTCCCGCGATGCCCTGATCGAGGCGGTCTGGACGGGCACCGCCGTGACCGATGACAGCCTGGCCCAATGCGTCAAGGACATCCGGGCCGCGCTGTCGGACCAGGATCATGAGATCGTCAAGACCGTCGTGGGGCGCGGCTACAGCTTGACCGCCAGGTCCGCGCCCGGAGACGCGGCAGGGCTGCCCAAGGTCCTTGTCGAACGGTTCCGCACGACCGGCGGCAACGTTCAGGCCGAAGAACTGGCCGAAGCCCTGTTCGAGGAACTGGTCATCCGGCTGACACGCAGGGCCGGCGTGCGCGTGTTGACGGACACCGCGTTCAGGCCCGGCGCGCGCTACATCATCGGTGGGCGTGCGACGGTCCGGGGCGAGGCTGCCCGCGTCTTCGTGAAGATCGAACGGGGGGTGTCGGGCGAGGAGGTCCACGCTGGCACCGACAGCGGGGCGGACGGAGACATCTGGACCCTCGCGGGCCGCGTCGCCGACAGGATCTCGGCGCTGCTGAGAGTGCACATGATCGTCAATGACGGCACCGAGGCCGTCAGCCGCGACGATGCCGAGCTCTCGGTTCAGGAGCTGCTGGACAAGGCCGGGTGGCACATGAACCGGTTCCGGCGCGAGAACTGGGTCGCGGCGCGCAGGGCGCTGACGGCGGCGGTGTCGCGGGCGCCGGAGAACCCGGTTGCGCTGGCCATGCTGGCCTCGATGCAGACCCAGATGATCCCGCTCATCCCTTTTGCCGAGTTGCCCGGCGACGTTGACACCGCGCTGGAATTGTCCGAACGCGCCGTCGAGCTTGGCCAGACCATCGACTATGTCCTGCGCACGCGGGGCAATCTGCGGCTCTGGTGCCTTGGCGACCACGACGGCGCCAGGCTGGATTGCGCCCGCGCGCTGAAGATCAACCCGGTCTATCACCAGACCCATCTGACCCTCGCCACGAGCGAGGTGTTCTCGGGCGACTTCGCGCAAGGTGAACAGCGCCTGCAGGAGATGATGCAGCGCGCGCCGGAGGATCCGCAGAACCCGCTCTACATTTCGCTCATCGCGCTGGCGCGGCTGCTGGACGGGCGGAGGGAAGAAGCCTTGGCGGCGGCGCGCGAAGGCTGTGAGCTCAACCCGTGGGGGGCGTGGAACGCGTTGGTCTATGCGACGGCTCTCGGCGCAGTCTCGGCGCAACAGACGTCGGCGACCCGGAAGATGGTGCGCGGGATCGACCTGCCTGCCGACCACTTCCGGCACCTGCCCATCGTCGAGGCCGGGCACGCCGAGGCGCTGGTCGCCTGGGCGCGGACCGCGGGCGTGGCCGGCACGGCGCGCCCGTCCCGGTAGCTGCCCGGTCAGCTTGTGCAGTAACCGCATCCCGTCGGGGTCAGGAACGGCAGCCGCTGCTCGAGGGGCAGGCCGGAGAGACCGGGCGCATTCCAGTCGGCCTGCAGCATGAGGAGCTCTTCCGGGGTGAGATGCAGGGCGAAGAAATAGGCCTCGACATAGCCCTCGTCGGGCGCTTCGATGACGACATAGGCCGCGCCCGCGTGTTCGAAGATGTCGAGTTCCACGATCTTGAGGGACTCGAGAAGCCTGGCATTGGCGCCGGGGAAGGGCGCGTCGATCCGGGCGACGTATTGTTCGGCGGACGCGGCAGAGGCGACGAGGCAGGCTGCGGCGATCACGGCGGGAAATGAAAGGCGGGTCATGGCATGTTCCTTGAAAGGTCCCGGGCGGATTGCCCGGACTGGACTGACTTTCGCAGACACCGGCTCGCCCCGCCGGAACTCTGTCCGAAATCAAGACGAAATCACCTGAAATGGTTCGGCGTCATCGACCGGACCCTTCGGATGTCTGAGCTGCGCTCCCGGGCCGCTGCAATGACGAGATCAGGATTTCCAATCAAGCGGCTCGAGATAATCTGAGCGAAGCCGGTGCGCGCCCTAAGTCAGGCGGTCACCGGCGCACGCCGCCAGCGGGCCGGGCCGGTCTTGTGCACCGAATTGCCCTCGGCATCCACCGCTACGGTGACCGGCATGTCCTCGACCCGCAGGCGGTAGATCGCCTCCATGCCAAGGTCCTGAAATGCCACCGGCTCCGCTTCGCGGATCGCCTTGGAGACGAGATAAGCCGCGCCGCCCACGGCAATCAGATAGGCCGCCTTGTGGCGCTTGATCGCCTCGATCGCCACCGGGCCGCGCTCGGCCTTGCCGACCATCAGCCTGAGCCCGGTCTCGGCGAGGATGCGGTCGGTGAACTTGTCCATCCGGGTGGCGGTGGTGGGGCCGGCGGGGCCGATCACCTCGTCACCCACAGCGTCGACGGGACCGACGTAATAGATCGCCCGACCGCGCAGATCGACCGGCAGGGCCTCGCCCGTGTCGAGCATCGCCACCATGCGTTTGTGCGCCGCGTCGCGCCCGGTATAAAGCGTGCCGTTGAGCAGGATCGTCTCGCCCGGCGTCAGCGAGGCGATCACCTCGTCGTCAAGCTGGTCGAGATCGATCCGCCGCGCGCCACTGCTGGCCATGTCGAGCAGGATCTCGGGCCAGAGCGACAGGTCCGGCGGGCTCAGCCGCGCGGGGCCGGTGCCGTCAAGGGTGAACTTGACGTGGCGGGTCGCGGCGCAGTTGGGGATCAGACCAACCGGCAGGCTGGCGGCATGGGTCGGGAAACTGCGGATCTTGACGTCGAGCACCGTGGTCACGCCGCCGAGCCCCTGCGCGCCGATGCCCAGCGCATTGATCCGCTCGTAGAGCTCCAGCCGCAGCTCTTCGGTCCGGTCGGACGGCCCGCGCCGGCGCAGCTCGGCCATGTCGATCGGGTCGTTCAGCGCCTTCTTGGCCAGCGCCATCGCCTTGTCGGCCGAGCCGCCGACGCCGATCCCGAGGATACCCGGCGGGCACCAGCCGGCGCCCAGCGTCTCGACCGTCTTGACCACCCAGTCGGCGATTGAATCCGAGGGGTTGAGCACGGTGAACTTGGCCTTGTTCTCCGACCCGCCGCCCTTGGCCGAGACATGTGCGGTGACCGTGTCGCCGGCGACGATCTCGGTCGAGAGCATGGCAGGGGTGTTGTCGCCGGAGTTCCTGCGCGCGCCCAGCGGATCGATCACCACCGAGGCGCGCAGCGGGTTGGCGTCGAGCAGATAGGCCTGCCGCACCGCTTCGTCGACCACCTCCTGCAGCGGGCGCGACAGCTCGAGCCACGCATCCTGACCGATCGACAGAAAGACATTGGCGGTGCCGGTGTCCTGGCAGATCGGCCGGCGGCCGATGGCCGCCATGCGCGAATTGACGAGGATCTGCGCCATGGCGTCCTTGGCGCCCCGGCTTTCCTCGCGCTCCCATGCGGCGGCCATGGCTTGGATGAAATCGGGCGGATGGTAGTAGGAGACATATTGCAGCGCGTCAGCGATGCTCTCGATCAGGTCTGCTTCGCGGATCACGCTCATGTCTTCCTCACTCTTCGATCTGTCGCACCACGTCCGTCACGCGGCCGTCGCGGTAGTCAGAGACGGCGACCACCCGGCCTGTGGCGCGCGGCCAGCAGTGGGTTCACCGCGACGCCGACGTCGGTCAGCACAAGGTCCACTGTCGCACCGGGTGTCGTCAAGGTGCCAACCGCCGGCACGGTCCTGGCAAAGCCCACCGCCGTCAACCGTGTGGCGACGGTGCAGACGCCCTTTGGCGGGCACCAGCAGTCGAGCCATGGTCGGGAGACGGGAATCGCGGTGATCGACCATTTTTCGCACGTGAAAACCGTGACGGTGCAATACTGACACTTGTCACCCGCCGTGCGCCGGGCATGATCACCTGCGGACAGACATGTGACTGCAAGGAGACCCCGTAATGGCCTATGCGATCTTCGCCGCGCAGCCCGGCGGCACCGAGGTGCTGGAACGGCGCGACATCGACCCCCCGCTGCCTGGTTCCGGTGAGGTGCTGATCCGCCATACCGCGATCGGCGTGAACTTCATCGACGTCTATTTCCGCACCGGCGCCTATCCCTGGCCGGTCGAGCGTGACCTCGTGCTGGGCTCTGAAGGTGCCGGCGTGGTCGAGGCGGTGGGGCCGGATGTGACCGGGGTCTCCCCCGGCGACCGGGTGGCCTATACCGTGCCCAACGGCGCCTATGCCTCGCACCGGATCGTGCCGGCGGCGATGCTGGTGCCACTGCCGGACAACGTGCAGGATGAACAGGCCGCGGGCGCGATGCTCAAGGGGCTGACGGTGCACTACCTGATCCATCACAGCTATGCGGTACAGCCGGGCGACACCGTGCTGGTTCATGCCGCTGCCGGCGGGGTGGGGCAGATCGCCGGGCAATGGCTGCGCGCCAAAGGCGTGCGTGCCATCGGCACCGCCGGCGGGGCCGAGAAATGCGCGCTGGCGCGGGACAACGGCTATGACGCGGTGATCGACTACAGCAGCGGCGACTGGGTCGAAGAGGTCAAGGCGCTGACCGATGGCAAGGGCGTCGCGGCGGTCTATGATGGCGTCGGCAAGGACACCATCCTGGGCTCGGTCGCGGTGCTGCGCCGCTTCGGCAGCCTCGTCAGCTTTGGCCAGGCCTCCGGCGCGCCGGATCAGTTCCGCATCTCGCACCTTGCCTCGGGCTCGCTGCGCCTGACGCGGCCGACGCTCTTTCACCACACCGCCTCGCGCGAATGGCTGACCGGGGCGGCGGCGGACCTCTTTGCGGTGATCGCCGAGGGCCGCGTGAAGATCGACACCGGCACGCCCAGCCCCCTGGCGGACGTGGCCGAAGTTCATGCCGCGCTGGAGGGCCGCAAGACCACCGGCTCGGCCATCCTCATCCCCTGATCCGGAGCCCTGACCATGATCCCGCAGACCGTCCCCGAGGCCACTTTTCACACCCGCGTGCGCAACCCGAAGTTGTCAGGTGACAACCCGTTCGAGTGGAAGGCGCTGAGCACCGCGGATGTCTTTGCCGGCAGGCGGGTGGTGCTCTTTGCGCTGCCCGGCGCCTATACCCCGGCCTGTTCCGACAGCCACCTGCCGGGCTACGAGCGTCTTTACGATGACTTCCGCGCCGAGGGCATCGACGAGGTGGTCTGCCTTTCGGTCAACGATGCCTTCGTGATGTACCAATGGGCGAAATCGCGGGCGATCGAGAAGGTCCGCATCCTGCCGGACGGCAATGGCGAGTTCACCCGCAAGATGGGCATGCTGGTCGACCGCTCGCCGCAGGGCATGGGGATGCGCAGCTGGCGCTATTCGATGCTGGTCGAGGATATGGAGATCACGCAGCTCTTTGCCGAGCCGGGCTTTCGCGACGCGCCAGAGGGCGTGCCGCTGGAGCGGTCGACGGCCGAGACCATGCTGGCGTATCTGCGCACGGGCGAGACCGGCTGAGCGACGCGATCGAGCGCGCGCGACCACTAAAGGAACCGCCGCGCCGCTATTGGAACCGCCCGGCTGCGTCGGGCGGTCGTTTCTGTCTTTGACCTGCGCTTTTCGGGCTGGCGCCGGGCCGCGCCGCGTGGTGGTGATCCGTCACGGGCCGGCGGGTCCAACCCCTTGATCCGCCGCCAGAGATTGCACGGCAGGAGAGCGCAGATGACGGCCAAGATACTGGATGGCAAGGCCTTTGCGGCCAGGGTACGCGAACAGGTGGCCGCCGGCGTGGCGCGGCTCAAGGCCGATCACGGCGTGACCCCCGGCCTCGCGGTGGTGTTGGTGGGCGAAGACCCGGCGAGCGAGGTCTATGTCCGCAACAAGGGCAAGCAGACCCTGGCATGCGGCATGGCCTCTTTCGAACACAAACTGGCGGCAGAGACCTCCGAGGCGGAACTGCTGGCGCTGATCGACCGGCTCAACGCCGATCCGGCGGTGCATGGCATTCTGGTGCAGCTGCCCTTGCCGGACCACCTGAACGAGGACCTTGTGATCAATGCCATCGCGCCGGAAAAGGACGTCGACGGCTTTCACATTTCGAACGTCGGCCTGCTGGCCACCGGGCAGAAGGCGATGGTGCCCTGCACGCCGCTTGGTTGCCTGATGATGCTGCGCGAGGAACACGGCAGCCTCTCGGGGCTCAATGCCGTGGTGGTGGGCCGGTCCAACATCGTCGGCAAGCCGATGGCGCAGCTGCTGCTGCGCGACAGCTGCACCGTGACCATCGCCCATTCCCGCACCAGAGAGATCGAGGCGCTCTGCCGGCAGGCCGATATCCTCGTCGCCGCCGTGGGCCGGCCCGAGATGGTGACCGGCGACTGGATCAAGCCCGGCGCCACGGTGATCGACGTCGGCATCAACCGGATCGAGACGCCCGAGGGCGGCACGCGGCTGGTAGGCGACGTCGATTTCGCCTCGGCCGCGCAGGTCGCAGGCGCCATCACCCCGGTGCCCGGCGGCGTCGGCCCGATGACCATCGCCTGCCTGCTGGCCAATACGCTGACCGCCTGTTGCCGCAGCAACGACATTCCCGAACCCGAAGGCCTGACCGCCTGATCCCCGGCGGCCAAGCCAGACACCCCTCCCGGAGACTTCCATGAGCAAATACGCCCTCACCGTTGCCTGCCGTTCGACCCGCGGCATCGTCGCCGCCATCGCCGCCTACATGGTCGAGCACGGCTGCAACATCACCGACTCAGCCCAGTTCGACGACATGGAGACCGGCAACTTCTTCATGCGCGTCAGCTTTACCTCGGAAGAGGGCGCCGACCTTGCCACGTTGCACGAGGGCTTTGCCGAAACCGCGGCCGGCTTCGACATGACCTATGACTTCCACGACGAAGCGCAGAAGATGAAGGTCATCATCATGGTCTCGCGCTTCGGCCATTGCCTGAACGACCTGCTCTATCGCTGGCGCATCGGCGCGCTGCCGATCGACATCGTGGCGGTGATCTCGAACCACATGGATTATCAGAAGGTCGTGGTGAACCACGACATCCCGTTCCACTGCATCAAGGTGACCAAGGCCAACAAGCCGCAGGCCGAGGCCGCGATCATGCAGGTGGTCGAGGACACCGAGGCCGAGCTGATCGTGCTGGCGCGCTACATGCAGATCCTGTCTGACGAGATGTGCCAGAAGATGTCGGGCCGGATCATCAACATCCACCATTCCTTCCTGCCGTCCTTCAAGGGCGCCAACCCCTACAAGCAGGCCTTTCAGCGCGGGGTCAAGCTGATCGGCGCGACCTCGCATTACGTCACCGCCGACCTCGACGAAGGCCCGATCATCGAGCAGGACACCGTGCGCGTCACCCATGCGCAATCGCCCGAGGATTACGTCTCGCTCGGCCGCGATGTCGAAAGCGCGGTACTGGCGCGGGCGATCCATGCGCATATCCACCGCCGGGTCTTCCTCAACGGCAACAAGACGGTGGTCTTTCCGGCCTCGCCCGGCTCCTACGCCTCTGAGCGCATGGGCTGAGCGTCTCGGCGCGGAGTTGGCAAGGGCCGCGTCACCGCATCACGAAGGGATTGGCCATCGGCTGATCCGAGGTGCTGATCCAGGTGGTCTTGGTGCGGGTGTAGTCGTGGATCGCCTCGATCCCCGCCTCACGCCCGTAGCCCGACTGACCATAGCCACCGAAGGGCGCGATGGGCGAGACCGCGCGGTAGGTGTTGACCCAGCAGATCCCCGCCTTGAGCCGCGCCGACACCCGGTGCGCCCGGGCGACGTTCTGGGTGAAGACGCCGGAGCCCAGGCCAAAGGGCGTGTCATTGGCCAGCGCAATCGCCTCGTCCTCGGTGTCGAAGGGCAGGAGCGACATCACCGGGCCGAACATCTCGACCTTGAGCGTCTCGGTGTCCGGCCCTGCGCATTCCACCAGCGTCGGCGCCATGAAGTTGCCGGGCCGCTCCAGCGCCGCGCCGCCAAAGCGGATGGTGGCGCCCTGACCCTTCGCGGCGGCCAGCGTCTGGGTGATCCGGTCGACCTGCGCGGCGGTGCAGAGCGGGCCGATCTGGGTTCCCGATTCCAGCGGATCGCCCACCGTGACACCCGCCATCTTCTCTTCGATCAGCGCCATGAGCGGCGCGAGGATCGAGCGATGCACCAGCCCGCGTGACCCCGCAACGCAGCTTTGCCCCGAGGCCCCGAAATTGCCGGCGATCAAGCCGTTGGCGGCGCCGTCGAGATCGGCATCCTCGAACACCAGGATCGGGGACTTGCCCCCCAGTTCCAGCGTCGTCACCGCGAAGTTCTCGGCCGAATTGCGCACCACGTGCCGCGCGGTTTCCGGCCCGCCGGTAAAGGCGATGCGGTCGACGTCAGCGTGGCGGGTCAGCGGAATGGCGCAGTTCGGCGCATCGCCGGTCAGCACGGAGACCACGCCCGGAGGAAAGCCCGCCTCCTCGATCAGCCGGGCGAACTCCAGCATCGGGGCAGGGGCCACTTCCGAGGCCTTGAGCACCACCGAACAGCCCGCCGCCAAGGCCGGGCCGAGCTTGGTGGCGGTCAGGAACATCTGTGCGTTCCAGGGCACAATCGCCACCACAACGCCGATCGGCTCGCGCCGGGTAAAGACATGCATGTCGGGCTTGTCGATCGGCAGCACCGCGCCTTCGATCTTGTCGGCGAGACCAGCGTAATAGCGATAGTAGTCTGCCACATAAGCCGATTGGCTGGCGGTTTCCGCCAGGAGCTTGCCGCTGTCGGTGGTCTCGATCCGGCCCAAAATCTCGGCGTGCGCTTCGATAAGATCCGCCAGCCTGTGCAGCAGCTTGCCGCGCGCGGTCTGGCTGAGATCCCGCCAGGCCGGATCACCCAGGCTGCGTCGGGCGGCGGCGATGGCCCGGTCGACATCCTCCGGCGCGGCGCAGGCAAAGGTCGCCCAATCCGCGCCGGACGCGGGGTTCTGCGAGGACATGACCTGACCCCCGGCGCCCTCGCACCTGGTGCCGTCGATGAAAAGCTGGTAATGCGGTGTGCGGTCCATGGGATCCCTCATTGAAAGGCTGGCATGACATCGTCGATGAAGCGCGCAAGCGAGGCGCGCTTGCGCTCAAAGCTCATGCCGCTGTCGATCCAGAAGGCGTATTCATCATAGCCCAGCGCCTCGTAGCGCCGAATGCGCTCGATGACCTCGGGCGCGGTGCCGATGGTCAGATCGCGGGCCATGTTCTCGGGCGCCATCATGGCGTTGCCGGCGATCTCTTCGTCAGAGAGCGGCGCGATCAGGCCTTGCTGCACAGGGCGCTTGTTCTGGAACCAGGCACCGAAGTAGCAGTAGAACCGCGACAACTCTCGCGCGGCCTGGGCCACGTCGTCGTCATCGGTGCCGACATAGGTGTGATGCAGCAGCATGATCTTCGGGCGCGGGCCGTCGTGGCTGGCGCAGGCGTCGTTGAAGCGGGTCATCAGGGTCTCGATCTCGCTTTGCCCCTGCCAGAGCGGCGTCACCTGGATGTTGAAACCATTGTGCACGCCGAATTCATGACTGTTGGGATCGCGCGCCGCGATCCAGATCGGCAGGCCACCGGGCTGAACCGGTTTCGGCGCCGAGGTTGTCGCGGGAAAGCTGAAGAATTCCCCCTCATGCGCGCAATCCCCGGCCCAGAGCCGGGGCAGCAGCGGGGTGATCTCACGCATCCTCTGGCCGGCCTCCCAGGCGTCCATGCCGGGCATCAGCCGCTCGTATTCGTAGCTGTAGGCGCCGCGCGCCACCCCCAGCTCGATCCGCCCGCCGGTCATCATGTCGGCGGCGGCGGCCTCTCCGGCGAGCTTGATCGGGTGCCAGAAGGGCGCGATCACCGTGCCGGTGCCAAGCCGCACGTTCTTGGTGTGATGCGAGATATTGACCAGTGTCGTCAGGGGGTTGGGCGCTATGGTGAACTCCATCCCGTGGTGTTCCCCGGTCCAGACCGCGCGCATCCCGGCGGCATCGGCCATCTGGCAGAGCGCGATGAACTCGTCATTGAGCCGATCCTGCGGTTGGTCGGGCGAGAGCCGTTCCATATGCACGAAGAGCGAGAACTCCATGGGTCAGGTCCTTTCCAAAGGGCTGTGAACATCGCCGCGCCGGCCGTCGCCGAGATAGAGCCCGAAGCTGCGGGTCCTGGCCTCGAGCGCGAAGCGGGTCATCATGTCGGCGATGGGCGGGCTGGTGTAGCTGAGGGCAGGCAGGTCCTCTGGCGCGATGGCGGTGAGGGGGCCCGTGGTGGCGGCCTCGGTGGTGGCCAGCAGATAGGTGAAGCGCATGTCGCCTATGTCGAAGATCGAATAGGCGGATTTCACCTGCACCGGCAGGCCGCGCGCCGCCAGCGCTTCGGCCAGATCATGGCGCAGCCGGCCGCGGTCGGGCAGGGTGATCTGCGGCGGGCGGAAGCCGTCGGGCGTCTGTTCCAGCAGCACCTTGCCGCCGTGCTCGATGATCGCGCCGCAGATCGTGCCGCGGCCGCTCTGTTCCAGCGCCGCGCGTTCGAGCCCGAGGCTGAAATACTTGCCGCCCGCATAGCCCAGCCCGCGCCCCGGGGCGTGGTGGAAGGCCGCGACCCGGCCGATCAGCAGGCTGTGGTCGCCGGCGTCCATGGCGCGCTCGGTCGTGCAGGAGAACTGCGCCAGCGCGCCGTCGATCAGCGGGTTGCCTAAGGCGTCGATCCGGTGGGCGACGCGGGCAAAGCGGTCGCCCTTATAGCTGGCGAAGGTGTTCGAGACGTCTTCCTGCCCCTCGGCCAGCACGTTGACGGCGAAGTGGCGGCACTGGGCAAAGGTGTCATGGGTCGAGAGGAACCGCCCCGGGCAGACCAGCAGAAGCGGCGGGTCGAGCGAGACCGAGGTAAAGGAATTGGCCGTGAAGCCAACGGGTTGGCCGTGGGCGTTGCGGGTGGTGACGACGGTGACGCCGGTCATGAAGCTGCCGAAGGCGCTGCGCAGGGCGCGGGGATCGAGCGTCATGGCGTCACCTCTTGCAGGAAGTCCAGAAGTGCTGCGTTCACCGCCGCGGCATGGGTCATCGGCATCATGTGGGCGGCGCCCTCGACGATTTGCGCCCGGCCTTGCGGCGCGAGATCGGCCATGGCGCGGGACATCGCGGGGGTGGAGTTCGGCTCCAGCGCGCCGGTGATGAAGAGCGCCGGGCAGGCAAGCCGCGCCAGCGCTGTGCGGTCGGGACCTTGGGCTTTGGCAAAGGCGGTGTAGGCCGATTTGTAGCCCGCCGGGGAGACGGTGCTCAGCCAGTCGCGGCAGGCGGCGCGCGCGGGCGTCTCGGCATTGCCGAACCAGCGCGTCAGCGTCGGCTCTGGGTCGGCGGGGGTCTCGCCGTCGAGCGCTTCGGCGCGGGCCTGAACCGCCGCCGCGGCCTTGGCGTCGCGCTCGAACACGGCGTTCAGGGCGGCCACGCCCCGGACCCTCTCAGGCACGCGGCAGGCCAGGTCGAGGGCAATCATCGCGCCCATGGAATGGCCGATAATCACCGCGGGGTCTGTCACCGCTGACAGAACCGCGTCGGAATAATAGGTCAGGCTCATTGGCCGCGCGGGCAGGGCGCTCTCGCCATGGCCCGGCAGGTCGAGCGCGGTGACCCGGTAGCGCGCGGACAGCGCGTCAATCTGCGGTGCCCAGGCCTCGGCCCGCAGGCCCACGCCATGCAGCAGCAGCACCGGGGGCCCCTCGCCACGCTGGATCGCGGCGAGGCCCGCCACCTCAGACCGCGGCCGGGTTGTCCAGGTCATGGCCCAGATCCTTCAGGTCCTGATAGCGGTCGCCGATGCGGTGATGCGGCCGACCCGAGGTGGCCGCGCCCAGCACCACCACGATCTCGTCGGCGCGGGGCGCGTCGGGAATGGCGAACTGCAGGGTGAGGTAATGCGACCGGCGGCCGGCGTCGTTCTTGTCCATCAGCGGCACCATGATCGGCGCATTGGCCGGCCCGCGGGTGTTGGTGAAGGCGAGATAGGATTTCGCGCCCACCGCCTCGCGGTAATGGTTGCCGAAGCGCAGGGTGTGGATCAGGCCGGAGGCATGTTCGACTTCGCCGTCGAGGCCCACCACCGCCGCCTTGCCATAGGCCTCGATGGCTTCGCCACTGCCGGCCAGCGCAATCATCCGCTCGGTCATCATCGCGCCCAGCACCGGGCCATAGGCGCGGATTTCCGGCGTCAGGTCCTCGACATAGCGCCCGGCCCAGGGGTTGCGCAGCACGACGGCCACGCCGAACATGCGCCAGGGCGGGCTGGCCGGGCGAAAGCCCTCGATCAGCACCTCTTCGTCATAGGTCACGATCTTGCGGATATCGGGTTGCATGGCACCTCCTGTTCACTGACCGAGACGGTAGAAACCGGGCGGATTTTTCACAAACGAAGGTTTTTCCCCCTTAGCCATTAGCAAGACTTATGGCTAAGTTGACCCATGGCCCGATCACTTCCTCCCCTGACCTGGTTCCGCGCCTTCGAGGCGGCGGCGCGGCATCTCAGCTTTACCGCCGCGGCCGAGGAACTGGGCATGACGCAATCTGCCATCAGCCAGCAGGTCAAATCACTGGAGCAGCGGTTGCGGGTGCCGCTTTTCGTGCGGCAGGCGCGGGGGCTTTCGCTCACCGATCACGGCAGGCGGCTTTTGCCCGAGGTCGGCGCCCCGCTCGAGGCGCTGGCGGCGGCGACGGCGCGGTTCGACGCCGGGCCCTCGGCCGATCTGCTGACCGTCGCCACCTCGGTCAGTGTGGCGCAATGGGTGATCGCGCCGAACCTGCCGGATTTCACCGCGCAGCACCCGGAGGTCCGCGCGCGGTTTCTCAGCGCGATCTGGCCGGACGATTTTCATTCTGCACAAGCGGATGTCGAAATCCGCTTCGGGTCGGAAAAGCAGGTCGGCCGCGATGCCGAGCCGCTGCTGCCGAACCGGCTGGTGGCGCTGAAGTCGCCTGAGTTGGCCGGCGCGCTGGACGAGTTGCCGCTGATCGAAGCGGTGGGCACCTCGACCGGCTGGCGCGGCTGGTGCGAGGCTTTTGGCGGCGATCTGCAGCCGACGCTCTACGCCGACACCTACGGCATGGCGCTGCAATTGGCGGCGCATGGCAATGGCGTGGCGCTGGTGAGCGAGCTTCTGGCGCAACATGCGCTCCGGGCCAGGCTGGTGGTGCCGGCGCACCCCGGATCGGTGGCCAGCAAGGAGGGCTATTTCCTCTCGGTCAGGGCCGATCATGCCGCGGCTTTGCGCTTTCGCGACTGGCTGCTGGCGCTTCTGGCGCGATAACCGCCCGCTGCCGGAATCGTCTGTTGATTTCCGCACAATCTGTAGCAGAGTGGCCGCAACAGGCGCGACAACAGGAGAGCCGCGGTGACAACAGGGCAGAGCCGGACCGCCGTCGTGGGCGCGGGGATCATCGGCACCACCATCGCCCATGCGCTGCAACAGCGCGGCCACGCCGTGACGCTGATCGAGCGGGAGGAGCCGGGGCGCGGGGCGTCCTTCGGCAACATGGCCTCGATCGCGGTGTCGGGCTTCATGCCGATGTCGCGTCCCCGGGTCTGGCTGCAAGCGCCGGGCTGGCTGTTCGATCCCGGCGGGCCGATCCGGATCGCACCGGGCTATGCCGCCAAGGTCGCGCCGTGGATTCTGCAGTTCCTCTGGGCCGGGCGGCCCAGCCGGCTGCGCGCGTTGCAGGCGCAGGGGGCGGCGATCTGCGAACGGGCGCTGCGGGATACCGAGGCGCTGCTGAGCGATCTGGACCTGTCGGATCACCTCAGCGCCACCGGCTGCCTGTCTCTCTATGCCACGCCCGGCGAATTTGCAGCCGACCGCGCGGCGCTGACCATGCTGGATCGCTTCGGCTTCGAGCATGAGGTCCTGAGTTCGGACGAGCTGCGCCAGCGCGAGCCCGAGCTGCTGCCCGGCATTCACAAGGCGGTGCTGATGCCCGACAACCGCACCCTGCGCGATCCCTTTGCGCTGGTCAGCCGGCTGGTCGAGGTCTTCGAGGCGCGCGGCGGCACGTTGATGCAGGGCATGGTGCAGGATGTGACGCGCAGCGGCCGCGGGGTGAAGCTGCAGCTCGAGGCGGACGAAAGCCTCGAGGTCGATCACGTGGTGCTGGCCGCCGGTGTGCACACCGGGGCGCTGGCGCGGCAATTGGGCGAGCCGATCCCGCTCGAATCCGAGCGCGGCTATCACACCCAGATCGGCGCGCCGGGGATCAGCCTGCGGCATGCGCTGATCTGGCCGACGCGGGCCTTCATGGTCTCGCCCACCGGTGGCGGCATCCGGATCGGCGGCACGGTGGAATTTGCCGGTCTCGACGCGCCGCCCGACTGGCGCCGGTCGAAGATCACCGTCGAGCGGGCCAAAAGCATTCTGCCACGGCTGCAGGTCGAGGAGACCAGCCGCTGGATGGGGCATCGCCCGTCGCTGCCCGACACGATCCCGGTGATCTCGTCCTCTCGCAAGCTGCCGGGGGTGTTCTATGCCACCGGTCACGGCCATCTCGGCATGACCCAGGCGGCAACGACGGCACAGCTGATGGCTGACCTTGTGACAGGAACCCCGCCGCCGATCGACATGAAGCCTTATCGCGTCGACCGGTTCTGAGCGGTCAGCGGCCCTGCAGCACGTCCTGCCAGTCCGGCGTGCGTGCGATCTGGGCCTTGGCAAAGGGGCAGAGCGGAATGACCTTGAGACCCTCGGCCCTGGCGTCCGCGATCGCGTGTGCGACAAGGCGCCGGCCAAGGCCGGTGCCGCGCAGGGCATTTGGCACCTCGGTATGGTCGATGATGATCGCCGAGCGCCCGAGGCGGGAATAGGTCAGCACCGCGTCGTGCCCGGTGTGGTGCAGCGTGTAGCGGCCCTTGGTCTCGGTCTCTTCGCGGCGGATCTCGGGGGTGATGTCGGGCGTGGTCATGGGCTCTCCGTCAGGCGGGCAGGGCAGGTGGCGCCTGCCGGGTGAGACTGCCTCCGGGCGCGGCCCGAGGTCAACCGGCTGCCCCATGCCGGGTGTGACAAACTGGCCTTTCGCCGCCGCCCACGCGTAAACCCCTGTCACAGCGCTTGACTTTTCGCCCGGCAGAGCGCATCTGAGGCATGTCGCTGCGCTGCCGCGTGAGCATGCCGCCCCTGCGAGGGGCTCTCAGCGACAGCGATTTCAGTTCCCCATCACGCAGGGTTCCTGACGCGACGGCCGGATGCCGCGGGACACGCCCGTGCGTCCAGAGGCCCCGCGCACCCTCCCTAGGCTGCGGATGCGGCCTGCAATAACGGGCTGTCCGGGGTATTCCGGTCTGGCCCCGAAGGATACGACTTGTTCGATTTCGACATGCTGGGCCTCGCGCCCGCGCTCAACGACGCCCTGACCCGCAACAAATTCGACAAACCCACACCGATCCAGGCCAAGGCGATTCCGCTGGCCATGGAAGGTCACGACATTCTGGGACTGGCCCAGACCGGCACCGGCAAGACCCTGGCCTTCGGCCTGCCGCTGATCGACCACATGCTGTCGGAGCCCGGCAAACCGGCGCCCAAGACCGCCAAGGCGCTGATCCTGGCCCCGACCCGCGAGTTGGTGAACCAGATCGCCGAGAGCCTGAAGACCCTGACCCATGACACCCGCATTCGCGTGGTGACCGTGGTCGGCGGGCAGTCGATCAACCGCCAGATCAACGCGCTGGACCGAGGCACCGACATTCTGGTCGCCACCCCGGGCCGGCTGATGGACCTGATGGACCGCCGCGCCGTCGATCTGGGCCAGGTCAAGCACCTGATCCTCGACGAGGCCGACCAGATGCTCGATCTGGGCTTCATCCACGCGCTGCGCAAGATCGCGCCGCGGCTGGGCACGCCGCGCCAGACCATGCTGTTCTCGGCCACCATGCCGAAGCAGATGGAAGAGCTGTCGCGCGCCTATCTGACCAACCCGCGCAAGGTGCAGGTCTCGCCTCCGGGCAAGGCCGCCGACAAGGTGACCCAGTCGGTGATCTTCATGGACAAGGGCGTCAAGCCGACCCGGCTGCGTGAAATCCTGTCGCGCGATCCCGAAGCGCTGACGCTGGTCTTCTCGCGCACCAAGCATGGCGCCGAGAAGCTGATGAAGGGCCTCGTGGCCGACGGCTTCAACGCTGCCTCGATCCACGGCAACAAGAGCCAGGGCCAGCGCGACCGCGCCATCAAGGGCTTCCGCGATGGCGACATCAAGGTGCTGGTGGCGACGGACGTCGCGGCCCGCGGCATCGACATTCCGGGCGTGGCCTATGTGGTGAACTACGATCTGCCGGAAGTGCCCGACAGCTATGTGCACCGCATCGGCCGCACCGCACGGGCCGGTCGTGAAGGCGAGGCGATTGCCTTCTGTTCGGCGGAAGACGTCGATCTGCTGCTGCAGATCCAGAAGCTGATGAAGATCGAGATCCCGGTGGCCGGTGGGACCATGCCGCAGGCCGTCAAGGACCCGACCCGCGGTGGCAACCGTGGCCAGCGTCGCGGTGGTGGCGGCGGTGGTCGCGGGCGTGGCGCTCATGCCGCCCATGGCCACACGGCTGCCCCCTCAGGCGACGGTGGCAAACGCCGCCGCCCGCGTCGCCGCAAGGCCGCTTGAGTTTGCGAAGGCCGGGGATCATCCCCGGCCTTTTGCTTTGTGAGCCGTGCGTCGTGGGCCGGGGGGTGTCTTGGGGCTCAGACGCTTTGCGATGAGCCGCGCATTGTCGGGCCGTGGTGCGGCGATCCTCGGGGGGGGGTCGGCAACGCTTTATCCTAGACAAATCCGAAGAAGATAGGATCGGCGCGCTCACGTCAACCAAATCGCCGTGCCGGCGGGCGGCCCGGCGATGCGCGGCGGCCTTTGGCCGCTGTTAACGCGCTTGGTGCATTGGTCCGACGTGTCGCGACGAGCCGTCATTGACGGGCCGCGGTGCGGCGATCCTCGGGTGGTTCGGCAGCGCTTTATCTCAGCCAAATCCTAAAGAGACCTGATCGGCGCGCTTGTGTCAGCCAAATCGCCGTGCCGGCGGGCGGCCCGGCGATGCGCGGCGGCCTTTGGCCGCTGTTAACGCGCTGGGTGAGTTGGTGTGACGTGTCGCGACGAGCCGTCATTGACGGGCCGTGGTGCGGCAATCCTCCGGGGGTTCGGCAGCGCTTTATCGTCGCCATATCCGAAAGAGACTTGATCGGCGCGCTTGTGTCAGCCAAATCGCCGTGCCGTGGGGCGGCCCGGCGATGCGCGGCGGCCTGCGTCCGCTGTTAACGCGCTTGGTGAGATACTCGGATCTGAGGAGTGAGGCTTCACAGTCGGCGCAGGCAGCTGCGCCGAAGCGCCCCAAGGCGAGGCGCACATCAGCACCCCGCCTGACCCGAAAATCACCGCGACGGGCCGTCGCGCTCCGCCGAGGCCGCCCACAGGTTGATGTTGGCGTCCTTGGCGTGCTGGTCGATCCGCGCCAGCTCGTCCTCGGTGAACTCCAGGTTCCCCACGGCGCCGACGCAATCCTCGACCTGCGAAGGCTTCGACGCGCCGATCAGCGCCGTCGTCACCCGACCCCCGCGCAGCACCCAGGCCAGTGCCATCTGCGCCAGCGTCTGGCCACGCTCCTCGGCGATGGCATTGAGCGCGCGCACGTTCTCCAGCGCCTCTTCCGAGAGGAACCCCTCGCGCAGCGATTTGCCCTGCGCGGCGCGGCTGTCCTCGGGGATGCCGCCCAGGTACTTGCTGGTCAGCATGCCCTGCGCCAAGGGCGAAAACACGATCGAGCCGATGCCCAGATCGTCCAGCGCATCGAGCAGACCATCCTCCTCGACCCAGCGGTTCAGCATCGAATAGGACGGCTGGTGGATCAGGCAGGGGGTGCCCAGGTCCTTGAGGATCGCCGCCGCCTCGCGCGTGCGCTGCGCGTTGTACGACGAAATCCCGACATAAAGCGCGCGCCCCGAGCGGACGATGTGATCGAGCGCCATCATGGTCTCTTCCAGCGGCGTCTCGGGGTCGAAGCGGTGCGAATAGAAGATGTCGACGTAGTCCAGCCCCATGCGCTTGAGCGACTGGTCGCAGGAGGAAATCAGGTACTTGCGGCTGCCCATCTCGCCATAGGGGCCGGGCCACATGCGGTAGCCGGCTTTGGACGAGATGATCATCTCGTCGCGATAGGGCGCGAAATCCTGTCGCATCAGCTCGCCAAAGGCCTGCTCGGCAGCGCCGGGGCGCGGCCCGTAGTTGTTGGCGAGGTCGAAATGGGTGATGCCGTGGTCGAAGGCGGTGCGGGTGATTGCCCGCTTGGTCTCATGCGGGGTGTCATCGCCGAAATTGTGCCACAGCCCCAGCGAGATCGCCGGCAGCAGCAGGCCGGACTTGCCGCAGCGGCGATAGGGCATGGTGTCGTAGCGGGTGTCGGATGCGGTCCAGACCATGGGTGTCTCCTCGTTCCAGTTGCGCCTGTGTCGCGCGGTTGGCGACGGGCTGCAAGACTGGAATGTCAGTTTGGGAGGTGCCGGGGAGCGGTGGGTTGCAAACCCACCCTACGCCGGCATGTTGGGTGGCCCGTAGGGTGGGATTGCAACCCACCACACCCATTGCCCACCGGCCAGAAACATCGAGCATTGCAATCCGCCGTCGCGCCTGAAACCCTCCGACATCCAACCTCCAGCTTGCCCGAGACCGCCCCATGCGTGTACCTGTTGTCCTGTTGATCAGTTCTCTGGCCGTCGCGGCTTTCTCATTCCTCCGGTTCGGCCCGGGCCTCAGCGATCTGCTGTTGCTGAGCCTGATCAGCGCTCTCGCAGCGGCGATGTTGCTCCTGCGCGCCCCGCGCCGGGACGCAAAGATCGTGGTCCTCGACGGTTCCAATATCCTCTACTGGGGCGAGGGCACGCCTTCGTTGACCACGGTACGGACGGTGATCAGGCAGTTGCGCAAACAGGGGTGGGAGCCGATCATCTGGTTCGACGCCAATGTCGGCTACAAGGTCGGGGATGGCTATCTCGGGCCGGCGGCTCTGGCCAGTCAGCTTGGGTGCCGGGCACAGCAGGTTCGCGTCGCACCCAAGGGCCAGCCGGCCGATCCGCTGTTGCTGCAGGAAGCCGTCGACCTCGAGGCGCGCGTGGTCTCCAACGACCGGTTCCGCGACTGGGCCGAGACCTTTCCGCAGCTGCGGGGCGGCGATCTGTTGCTGCGGTCGACGGTGGTCGGGATGTAGGGTGGGTTTGCAACCCACCATCCACCGACAGACAAAAGCCGCGCAAAGCTGGGCAGGACCGCCCACCCTGCGACCTCGGGGCTTGCGGGCGGGTTGCAAACCCACCCACCATCTCAGGTCATCACGTCAGGCGCAGCGCGGTCGGTACGGGCGTTGAGCTCGCTCAGCTTGCCGATCGCCGCGGCCACGTCCTTGAGCGCCGCCTGCGTCTCGATCTCCAGATCGCCATCGGCGGGCATGTAGCGCTCCAGATAAACCCGCAGCGTCGCGCCCTCGGTGCCGGTGCCCGAGAGCCGCAGCACCCCGCGCGAGCCGCCCTCGAAGAGGATGCGGATGCCCTGGTTCCTGCTCACCGAACCATCGACCGGGTCGTGATAGGCGAACTGGTCGGCCTCGGTCACCTTGAGCCCGTGCAGCTCGGTGCCGGGCAGATCGCCCAGCTTCGCCTCGAGATCAGCCATCAACTTGTTGGCCGCGGCACTGTCCACCGCCTCGTAATCGTGGCGCGAATAGTAGTTGCGGCCGTAGGTCTGCCAGTGATCCATCAGGATCTCCTTCACCGAGACCTTGCGCTCGGCGAGGATGTTGAGCCAGAGCAGCACCGCCCAGAGCCCGTCCTTCTCGCGCACGTGGTCCGACCCGGTGCCGGCGCTTTCCTCACCGCAGAGCGTGGCGCGACCCGCATCCAGCAGGTTGCCGAAGAACTTCCAGCCGGTGGGGGTCTCGAAACATTCGATGCCCAGCTTCTCGGCCACCCGGTCGGCGGCCTGCGAGGTCGGCATCGAGCGCGCGACGCCGGCAAGTCCGCGGGTGTACCCCGGCGCCAGATGGGCATTGGCGGCCAGCACGGCAAGGCTGTCTGACGGGGTCACGTAAAGCCCCTTGCCGAGGATCATGTTGCGGTCGCCGTCACCGTCCGAGGCGGCGGCAAAATCGGGGCCGTCGTCGCTCATCACCAGATCGACCAGCGGTTTGGCCCAGATCGGGTTGGGATCGGGGTGGCCCTTGCCGAAATCGACCTTGGGCACGCCGTTCATCACCGTGCCCGCGGGCGCGCCCAGCGTGCCTTCGAGGATGGCGGTGGCATAGGGGCCGGTGACCGCATGCATGGCGTCGAACTTGATGGTGAAGCCGCTGGCAAAAAGCGCGCGAATGGCATCGAAATCAAACAGTTCGCCCATCAGCTTGGCGTAGTCCGCGACCGGATCGACGATCTCGACCGCCATGTCGCCGACACTGGTCTCGCCGATGGCGCCGAGGTCGATGTCAGTGGAATCCAGCGTGTGGTATTCCGACAGGGTCTTGGTCTCTTCGAACATCGCCTCGGTCACCTTTTCAGGGGCCGGACCGCCGTTCGAGGTGTTGAACTTCAGGCCGAAATCCTCGTCGATGCCGCCGGGATTGTGGCTGGCCGAGAGGATCAGCCCGCCGTCGGTGCCGCGCTGGCGGATCAGGTTCGAGGCGGCGGGTGTCGAGAGCAGACCGTTCTGGCCCACGATCGCGCGCGAAGCGCCATTGGCGGCGGCCATGCGCAGGATGGTCTGGATCGCCTCGGCGTTGAAATAACGCCCGTCGCCGCCGATCACGAAGGTCTTGCCCTCGGCGCCGCCGATGGCGTTGAAGATCGATTGCACGAAACACTCGAGATAATGCTCTTGCATGAAGACCTTGGTCTTCTTGCGCAGACCGGACGTGCCCGGCTTCTGGCCGTCGAACGGGGTGCAGGAGTGGGTTACTCTGGACATGTGATCGGTCCTTTCTCTGCTGGAACAGGCGGTTGGCGATTGCCAGCCTGCATGGTTGCGCCAATCTCGGCAAGGCGCGGCGAGGTCTCGAAATCTTCGACGGCAAGGCCGGTGCGGCGTCGCCAGTTGGGGTGTTCGTCGATGGTGCCGGGCAGGTTCGGCGCATCGACCTGGCCCAGGATGTCGTCGAGCTGCACCGCCACCATCGCCGCAGGAGAGCGGGTCAGCGCGCCGTGGATCACGCCGGCGATCTCGTCGGGGCCGGCGGTGGCGGCAATGCCGCAGTCGCGCCGCAGCCCGCCGCGCTGGTGGCTGCGGTGGCCATGGCGGCCGGCGGCCTCGGCATCGGTGATCCAGCCCATCTGCCGCCAGAGCGCCACGTCGGTGCCGTACCAGAAGCCGCGCAGGGTGGGCGTGTCATGGGTCGAGAAACAGGCAAGGCTGAACGGCCGCAGGTCGGCGGCGGGATGCAGGGTGCCGTCGTCGAAGGTCTCGTATTGCCAGACCGCGTAGGAGTAGAGCCCGGCGTTGTTCATCTTCTGACGGAAGCCGGCGGGCACCAGCCCGAGGTCTTCGCCGACGACGATGCAGCGGGCGCGAAAGGCCTCGATGGCGATCACCGCCAGCAGGCTGTCGAAGGGCTGGGTGATATAGGCGCCGGGGCTGTCGTCGTCGGGCAGCCAGTAGCTCCGCATCAGGCCCAGCGCATGGTCGATCCGCAACAGCCCGCATTTGCCCATCAGCTTGCGCAGCATGACCCGCAGCGGCTTGTAGCGCGCCTTGGCCAGAAGGCCGGGGGCATGGGCAACAAGGTCCCAGGACTGGCCGCCGGGGCTGAGCAGGTCGGGCGGCGCGCCGATGGTGACGCCGCGGGCAATGGTGTCGTCATGCATCCAGGCCTCGGCGCCGCCGGGGCGGGCGCCGACCGCGAGGTCGAGGTAGAGGCCCAGAGACATGCCGGCACCGGTGGCGGCGGCTTGCGCCGCGTCGATCTCGGCCTCGGCGCGCCATTGCAGCCAGCGGTGGAACTCGGCGCGTTTGCCGGCGGCCTTGATGGCGGCGGGCCCGGGTTGCTGCAGGGCTGCGGGCCATTTGCGACAGTCGGGGCCATGGATCTCGCTGATCGCCTCGAAGCAGGAGAAGTCTTCGAGTGATGCATTCGCCTCGGTGCAGAAGGTCTTGAAATCCTTGCGTCTTGCGGTGCGTTTGTATTCCGCTTCGAGCGCCGGGCGCTGCTGGGCCCGAAATCCCGGATAGTCGATCAGCGCGCTGGCGGGGCTTGGACCGAGACCGCCGCTGACGGCGATATGGTCGGAGTTGAAAAAGCCGCGATGGGTGGGCGAATAGGGGCTGATGACGTCTTCCGCCGCCCAGCCCAGCGCCGAGACCGGGTTGATGCCGAGGAACTGCGCACCGTGCTGGCCCAGCGCCTTTGCGGCGAGCGCGAGATCGTCGTAGCTGCCCAGCCCGCCGTTCTGGCCAGAGCGCAACCCGTAGAGCGCGGCGGTCACACCCCAGCTGCGGTGATGGCCGGAGGTCTCTGACAGCAGCGTCGCATGCGCCGGGCGGACCAGCAGAAAGCTTTCCTCTGCCCAGCCGTCGCCCGACAGATGCAGGGTGTAATAGCCGACCTCGAGCGCTGGCAGGGTCACCTCCGCCTCGGCCTTGCCGGCGCCGGCCTCAGCGCCGTCCTCGCCCAGGATCTGCCAGCGGCAGGGCGCGGTGAGGGCGATCTCGGCCGGGTGTCCGGCGCGCAGCAGCAATTCCTCGGGCACATGGCGATGCGCCTTGCCGGCCTTGCGTTCGGCCAGCGCCTCGGTCACCTCGGCGGCGCTCTCGGCAGGGATGCCCAGCGCCCGCAGAAGCGCGCGCAGGGTCGGTACCGGGGTTTCCCGCCGCACGCCGGCGAGATCGTGGAAGTCGAGATGCACGCCAGCAGCCTCGGCCAGTTGACGCAGCGCCGTATCGGCACTCATTCGGGGGTCTCCTCGCCCGGGATATCGCGCAGCACGAAGGCCGCCACCGAGTTGGCCGCCACCCGCGTCCGCCGCACCGGCATCACCGCCGGGGCCTGTTCGGCCTGCGAGGTGTCGATCTCACGCACCCATTGCCGGGCGCCGGGGTCTGGCAGCACCAGCACCTCGGTCCGCGCCTCGCGGTTGAAGGCCAGCAGGATGGTCTCGTCCATGGCATTGCCGATCGGATGCTCGGCACAGCCGCGCAGGATCAGGCAGAGGCTGGACAGCCCCGGATCGCGCCAGTTCAGCGGCGAGCCGTCATAGGCCATCCAGGACACGTCGTTGGTGCCGTCGCTGGGCCGTTCGGCACCATGCAGGAAGCATTTCTGCCGCACCGCCACGTGATCCTTGCGGAACTTGATCAGCGCCGCGGCAAAGGCGATCTGCTCCTGATCGAGCGCGTCCCAGTCGATCCAGGTGGTCGGATTGTCCTGGCAATAGGCGTTGTTGTTGCCGTTCTGCGAATGGCCGCCTTCGTCGCCGGCCAGCATCATCGGCGTGCCCTGCGACAGCATGACGGTGGCCAGGATATTGCGCTGCCGCCGCTTGCGGCCGGCGATGATCATCGGGTCGTCGGTCTCGCCCTCGACGCCGAAGTTGTCGCTGTGGTTGGCATGGTGGCCATCGCGGTTGTTCTCGCCGTTGGCCTCGTTGTGGCGTTCGACATAGGCGGTGGTGTCGGCCAGGGTAAAGCCGTCGTGGGCCGCGGCAAAGTTCACCGAGGACCAGGCCCGCCGGCCGCGTTGGTCAAACAGATCGGCCGAGCCGAGCAGGGCGGACCCCAGGTCCTGCGCGCTGTGGCCATCGCCGCGCCAGAACCGGCGCACGGTGTCGCGGTAGCGGTCGTTCCACTCGGCAAAGATCGGCGGGAAGTTCCCCAGCTGATAGCCGCCGGGACCGATGTCCCAGGGCTCGGCGATCATCTTGACGCCGGCCAGCACCGGGTCCTGCCGCAGCGCGGTCAGGAACGAGCCTTCCTGATCGAACCCCTGCCGCGAGCGGCAGAGCGTGGTGGCCAGATCGAAACGGAAGCCGTCGACGCCCATCGCCTGCACCCAGTAGCGCAGGCTGTCCATGATCATCCGCAGAACGAAGGGATGAGAGGTGTCGAGCGTGTTGCCGCAGCCGGTGTCATTGACGTAATAGCGCGGCTGGCCGTCGAGCAGGCGATAGTAGGACGCGTTGTCGAAGCCCTTGAACGACAGGGTGGGACCGCGCTGGTCGCCCTCGGCCGAGTGGTTGTAGACCACGTCGAGGATCACCTCGATCCCGGCGGCGTGGAAACGTTCGACCATGGCGCGGAAGCCCGCCACACCCTTGGGTCCGAAATAGCGCGGCTCGGGGGCGAAGAACCCGATGGTGTTGTACCCCCAGTAGTTCACCAGGCCCTTGCCCTTGAGCATCGGCTCGGATTTCAGCGCCTGCACCGGCAAAAGCTCCACCGCATCGACGCCAAGACGGGTCAAATGGTCGAGCATCGCGTCAGAGGCCATGCCGTCATAGGTGCCGCGCAGCTCCTCTTCCACGCCCTTGTGCAGCATGGTGGCGCCCTTGACGTGGGCCTCGTAGATCAGCCCGCCGTCATGGCCGCAGGTCAGTGTCTTGGCGTCCAGCGGAAAGAGCGCCGGGTCGGAAACCACCGATTTCGGCACATGCGGCGCGCTGTCGCTTTCGGAAAAGCTCAGGTCGTCGCCATTGCCGGCGGCGTCGTAGCCGTAGGTCGAGGGATGTTCGGCAAAGCTGCCGCGCATCTCGCGGGTATAGGGATCAAGCAGCAGCTTGTTGGCATTGAAGCGGTGGCCCCGCGACGGCTCGTAGGGGCCGTCGACGCGGTAGCCATAGAGCGTGCCGGGCACCAGGCCGGGCACATAGCCGTGCCAGACCGCGCCGTTGCGCTCGGGCAGGTCGACGCGGTGTTCCTCGCGCTTGCCGTCGGGTGAGAACAGGCAGAGCGTGACCTTGGTGGCATTCTCGGAAAAGACGGCGAAGTTGGTGCCTTCGCCGTCGAAATGTGCCCCCAGTTGATGTGAGCGGCCCGGACGGATTTCGACCGTCATCGGCGCACGGGTATTCATTCAGCCAGAACCTCTTTGTATAGATCGGCGTAGGCTTGGGCCGATATGTCCCAGCCCACCTCCTGTGACATGGCCGCGCGCTGCATGCCCTGCCAGTCGCCGGGCGTGGCATAGGTGCGGAAGGCGCGGTCGAGCACTTCGGATACGCCGGCAACACTCACGTCGTCAAACAGGAACCCGGTGGCACAGCCGGCCCGTTGGGCCGCCAGATTGCCCTCGATCACCGTATCGGCCAGCCCGCCGGTGCGCGCGACGATCGGCAGGGTGCCGTAACGCAGCCCGTAAAGCTGGGTCAGACCGCAGGGTTCGAACCGCGACGGGATCAGGATGGCGTCGCTGCCGCCCTGCAGCAGGTGCGAGAAGCCCTCGTCATAGCCGATATAGGTGCCGACCTTGCCGGGGTGGTCCTCGGCGGCGGTCTTGAAGGCCGCTTCCAGCTCCGGCGCGCCGGAGCCCAGCACCGCCAGCTGGCCGCCGTTTTCGACCAGATGCGGGATCGCCCCGGCCAGCGCATCGAGGCCCTTCTGTTCGGTCAGCCGGCTGATCACGCAGAACAGCGGGCCGTCATGGTCGGGATCGAGGCCGAGGCGCGTGCAGATCTCGGTGCGGTTGGCCTTCTTGCCGTCGAGGCTGCCTGCGTCATAGGTCTGGACCAGCGCCGGATCGGTGCCCGGGTTCCAGGCGTCGGTGTCGATGCCGTTGAGGATGCCCGACAGCACAGTCTGCCGCGCATTGAGCAGCCCTTCGAGCCCCATGCCGAAACGCGGCGTCAGGATCTCGCGGGCGTAGGTCGGGCTGACGGTGGTGATCCGGTCGGCAAAGGCCAGACCCGCCTTCAGGAAGGAGATGTCGCCGTGGTATTCCATGCCGTCCGGCGTGAACCAGTCCCAGCGCAGACCCAGCTCCTGGCCTTCGAAGGCGGCATAGCGGCCCTGAAAGGCGATGTTGTGGATCGTCATCACCGTCTTGGGCACCGGTCCGCCGGGTTGCTTGAGGTAGACCGGCGTGAGGCCGGCCTGCCAGTCGTGGGCGTGCACGATGTCGGGCTTCCAGCCGGTGAGCCCGGCAAAGCTGATCCGCGCCGCCGCCTGCGCCAGAGAGGCGAAGCGGCGGTGGTTGTCGTTCCAGTCCTGACCGCCTTCGTGGGTGTAGGGCCCGCCGCGACGGTCAAAGAGCTGCGGTGCATCAAGCAGCAGGAGGGTGATGCCCTCTGCCTCGACCTGCACCACGCGCCCCGGACCGCCGGGCAGATCGCCGAAGTTGGCGACCTCCTTGCCCTTGGCCACCAATGGCATGAGCGCCGGATAGGCCGGCAGCATGGTGCGCACGTCGATGCCGAAGGGCCTGAGCGCCCCCGGCAACGCGCCCGCCACATCCGCCAGCCCGCCGGTCTTGATGAAGGGCGCACATTCCGAGGTGACCATCAGGACGTTCATGTCAGCCTTCCAGCTTGTCGATCATGGATTGGGTGATCAGGCAAATGCCGCCTTCGGAGCGTCGGAAGCGCTTGGCATCCTCTTCGGGATCCTCGCCCACGACAAGCCCGTCGGGGATCTTGACGCCGCGATCAACCACGCAGTTCTTGAGCCGCGCCTTGCGACCGACATCGACATAGGGCAGGGCGACCACGCCTTCGAGCTCGGCAAAGCTGTGGGTGCAGACGCCGGTGAACAGCAGGCAGCGGTCGAGCTTGGAGCCCGAGATGATGCAGCCGCCGGCCACCATCGACGAGGTGGCAGACCCGCGCCGGCCTTCCTCGTTGTGGATGAACTTGGCGGGGGGCACGAGCTCGGAATAGGTCCAGATCGGCCAGTCCTGGGCGTAGATGTCCAGCTCGGGCTTGAAATCGGTCAGGTCGATATTGGCCTGCCAATAGGCGTCGATCGTGCCGACGTCGCGCCAGTAGGGCGTGTCCTCGAGCCCGGACATCACGCAGGAACGACCGAAGGGATGCGCATAGGCGCCGCCCTGGGCCACGATGTCCGGAATGATGTCATTGCCGAAGTCGTGGCTGGAGCTGTCGCTCTCGTTGTCCTTTTCAAGCAACTCGTAGAGATACTCGGCCTCGAAGACATAGATCCCCATGCTGGCCAGCGCGCGGCTGTCGTCGCCGGGCATGGCGGGCGGGTTGTCGGGTTTCTCGACAAATTCGAGGATCTTGTCGTTCTCGTCCACCCCCATCACGCCAAAGGCCTTGGCCTCTTCGCGCGGCACCTCGATGCAGCCGACCGTCACCTTGGCACCGGTCTTGACGTGCTGCTCGATCATGATCGAGTAGTCCTGCTTGTAGATGTGGTCACCGGCCAGCACGAGGATGTACTTGGGACCGTAGCCGCGCAGAACGTTGATGTTCTGCGTCACCGCGTCGGCGGTGCCCTTGTACCAGTTCTCTTCGTTCATCTGCTGCGAGGCGGGAAGGATGTCGAGGCTCTCGTTGCGCTCGGCGCGGAAGAACGACCAGCCGCGTTGCAGGTGGCGGATCAGGCTGTGCGCCTTGTACTGCGTCGCCACTCCGATGCGGCGGATGCCGGAGTTCACCGCATTCGACAGCGCAAAGTCGATGATGCGCGTCTTGCCGCCGAAATAGACGGCCGGCTTGGCGCGGATGTCGGTCATTTCCTTGAGCCGGCTGCCGCGTCCCCCGGCAAGCACATAGGCCATGGTCTGCTGCGCGAGAATATGTCTCGGTTCCGTCATCGGGTCCTCCCCCTGGTGTCAAAGTCGTATAGAGTTGTCGTTATTTCTTCTTGATTTTCACGAACATCGCCGCCAGCGGCGGGATCGTCAGCTCGAGCGACTGCTCGCAGCCATGCGCGGGCTCCGCGCTGGTGACGAGCGGCCCGGGATTGACCTGGTTGCTGCCGGCATAGTCCGCCGCATCGGTGTTGAGCGCCTCCTCCCAAGTGCCCGCCAGCGGCACGCCGATCCGGTAACCCGGCCGCGTGACCGGGGTGAAGTTGCAGACCACCAGCACCGGGTCGCTGCCCTCCTTGCCTTCGCGGATCCACGAGAAGATCGACTCGCCCGCGTTGCCGCCGTCGACCCAGCGGAAACCCTCGGGCTTGCTGTCGAGCTCGTAGAGCGCCGGGGTGGCACGGTAGAGCTTGTTGAGATCACGGACCAGCGACTGCACGCCCTTGTGGGTCGGGTAGTCGAGCAGGTGCCAGTCGAGGCTCGACTCGTTGTTCCACTCGTCCCACTGGCCGAATTCGCAGGACATGAAGAGCAGCTTCTTGCCCGGGTGACCCCACATGAAGCCGTAGTAGGCCCGCAGGTTGGCGAACTTCTGCCATTCGTCGCCCGGCATCCGGTCGATGATCGAGCCCTTGCCGTGCACCACCTCGTCATGGCTCAGCGGCAGAACGAAGTTTTCGCTGAAGGCGTAGTGCAACCCGAAGGTCATCTTGTCGTGGTGATACTTCCGGTGAATCGGATCCTCGCCCATGTAGCGCAGAGTGTCGTTCATCCAGCCCATGTTCCACTTGAAACCGAAGCCCAGCCCGCCGGTGTCGGTGGGGGCGGAGACGCCGGGAAAGGCGGTGCTTTCCTCGGCAATGGTCATGATGTCGGGCTGATCGGCATAGACCGCCTCGTTCATGCGCTGCATGAAGCTGATCGCTTCGAGGTTCTCGCGGCCGCCATGGATGTTGGGCACCCATTCGCCTTCTTTCCGGGAGTAGTCGCGATAAAGCATCGAAGCCACGGCATCGACCCGCAGGCCATCGATGTGATACTCCTGCACCCAGAATTTCGCGTTGGCGATCAGGTAGTTGGCCACCTCGGTGCGGCCGTAGTTGTAGACCAGCGTGTTCCAGTCGGGGTGGAAGCCCTCCTTGGGATCGGCATGTTCGTAGAGCGCCGAGCCGTCAAAGCGGCCAAGCCCGTGCTGGTCGGTCGGGAAGTGGCCGGGCACCCAGTCGATGATCAGCCCGATGTCGGCCTGGTGGCAGGCGTCGACAAAGTAGCGGAAGTCATCCGGCGTGCCGAAGCGCGAGGTCGGCGCATAAAGGCCCACCGGCTGATAGCCCCAGGAGCCGCCGAAGGGATATTCGCTGATCGGCGTGGTCTCGATATGGGTGAACCCCATCTCCTTGACATAGGCCACCAGCTCGTCGGCCATCTCGCGGTAGCTGAGCGAGCGGCTGTCTTCCTCGGGCACCCGGCGCCAGCTTTCCAGATGCACCTCGTAGACCGAGATCGGCCGGTCGATGCGATGCTCGCCGCCGCGTTTCGACATCCAGCCCTTGTCCTGCCAGTCGTAGTTCGACAGGTCGCGCACCACCGAAGCGGTGCGGGGCGGCAGCTCGGCGCCAAAGCCCACAGGGTCGGCCTTGAGCGGCATCAATTGGCCGTCGACGCCGAGGATCTCGTACTTGTAGGTGGTGCCGTCGCCGATGCCCGGCACGAAGATCTCGTGCACCCCCGAGGCGCCGCGCCGGCGCATGACAAACCGCCGGCCATCCCAGCCGTTGAAGTCGCCCACCACCGAAACGCGCTTGGCGTTGGGCGCCCAGACGGCGAAATGGGTGCCTGCGACGCCCTCGTGGGTCATCACATGCGCGCCCAGCGCCTTCCAGAGATAGCCGTGGGTGCCTTCGCCCAGCAGGTATTCATCGAACTCGCCCAGCACGTTGCCAAAGGCATAGGGGTCGTGTTCCGTCCAGCTGTCGCCGCCGCGGGTCATCCGCAGCTTGTAGTCGAAGCGTTTCTTGCGCCGCGGGATTTCGGCGACAAAGACACCGTCGCCCCCCTCGGCCCGCTCCAGCGAAACAACCGCCTTGCCGGTCTGGGCGTCGATCAGATCGACGCTGTCGGCCTCGGGTCGGAACACGCGGACGACAAGCTTGCCGTTGACCTCGTGCATGCCGAGCACGGCAAAGGGATTGCCGTGCGACCCGTCCGCAAGGGAAGCTGCTTCGTCGGGGTGGACCAGGGGGGCATCAGTCATGCAGTTTTCTCCATTCCGCCGTTGTTGACCGGGCCCGCGTGCCAGATGTCACGCGCATAGCCCTGGATTGTCCGATCCGACGAGAACCAGCCCATGTTGGCCGTGTTCCTGAGCGCCATGGCCGCCCAACCGCTCTGGTTGCGATAGGCGACATCGACACGGCGCTGCGCGTCGAAGTAGCTGTCGAAATCGCAGGTCACGAGGAAGTAGTCGTGATCGTAGAGATTCCCGACAAGTTCATGATACCGCGTAACTTCGTCCGGGCAAAACACGCCGTCGACGATTTGTCCGAGAACCCGGCTGAGACGCGGGCTGGCCTCGATGGCATTGCGCGCGAAACCGTGCTCACGGCGGCGCTCCTGCACCTCTTGTGCCGTCAGGCCGAAGAGGAAGAAGTTTTCCGGACCCACGTGTTCGCGGATCTCGACGTTGGCACCGTCCAGCGTGCCGATGGTCAGCGCGCCGTTCAGGGCGAACTTCATGTTGCCGGTGCCAGAGGCTTCCTTGCCGGCGGTCGAGATCTGTTCGCTCAGGTCGGCGGCGGGGATCAGATCCTCGGCCATGGTGACATTGTAGTTCGGCGGATAGACCACCTTGAGCAGGTCGCGGGTCACCGGATCGGTGTTGATCTTGGCGGCGACGTCGTTGATCAGGCGGATGATCTGCTTGGCCACGTGATAGCCCGGTGCCGCCTTGCCGCCGAAGATCTTGACGCGCGGCGTCCAGTCACCCTTGGGGTTGTCGCGGATCTCGTTCCAGAGCGCGATGGTCTCGAGAATGTTCATCAGCTGGCGCTTGTACTCGTGGATCCGCTTGATCTGCACGTCGAACATCGCGTCGGGGTTCACCTCGACGCCGCAGGTCTCCTTGATCCACTGTGCCAGCTGCACCTTGTTGGCGCGCTTGGCGGCCTGGAACTCGGCGAGGAAGGCCTTGTCGCCGGCCTTGTCGTTCAGCTTCTTGAGCTGCTCGAGGTCGGCCACCCAGCCTTCGCCGATCTCGCGGGTGATCAGATCCGACAGCGGCTGGTTGCAGGTATAGAGCCAGCGCCGCGGGGTGATGCCGTTGGTCTGGTTGATGATCCGCGTCGGGTGGATGCGGTGCAGGTCCTCGAAGACGGTTTCCTTGACCAGCTCGCTGTGCAGCGCCGAAACGCCGTTGACCTTGTGCGCCATGATGAAGGCCAGTTCGCCCATCTGCACGTGGTCATGCTCGATGATCCGCGGGCTGCCGGGGTGCTGTTCCTGGTGGTCGTGATCGATCGCGCGGATGATCTCCAGATGCCGCGGCAGGACATAGGCCATCAGACCCACGTGCCATTTCTCCAGCGCTTCGGGCAGCAGCGTGTGGTTGGTGTAGCCCAGGCAGTTGCGGGCGATCTCGATCGCCTCGGGCATCTCGAGGCCATGCACATCCACCAGCTGGCGGACAAGCTCCGGGCCGGCGATGGCCGGGTGGGTGTCGTTGAGCTGGATGGCGACGTGGTCGGGCAGGGCGCGGATGTCGTCGTGATCCGACAGGTAGCGCCGCATCAGGTCCATGATCGAGGCCGCGGTGAAGAAGTATTCCTGCTTCAGCCGCAACTGCTTGCCGGCGTCGGTGGTGTCGTCGGGGTAGAGCACGCGGGAAATCGTGCGGGCCAGCGCCTCGGAGCGGCCGGCAGCGAGGTAATCGCCGCGGTTGAAGCTTTCGAGGTCGAAGGCGCCCGGCGCCTTGGCCGACCAGAGCCGCAGGGTGTTGCCCCAGGTGCCCTTCCAGCCGATCACCGGCGTGTCATAGGCGGTGGCCAGAACGGTTTCCGACGAGACCCAGCGCGCCTTGCCTTCGTGGTGTTCGACATGGCCGCCGAACTGGATGCGGTATTTCACTTCCGGGCGTTCGAATTCCCAGGCGTGGCGCTGCGACAGCCAGGTCTCGGCGGTCTCGACCTGCTTGCCGTCAGAGAATTTCTGCTCGAAGAGACCGTGCTCGTAACGGATGCCGTAGCCGTAGGCGGGGATGCCCAGGGTCGCCAGCGAGTCCATGAAGCAGGCGGCCAGACGGCCGAGGCCGCCATTGCCCAGCGCCGCGTCGGGCTCGTCATGCACGATGGTTTCGTAGTCCTGGCCCAGTTCCTCGATGGCGGCGCGGGCCTCCTTGTCGAGACCGAGGTTGGCGGCCATGTCCTCGACCAGCCGGCCCATCAGGAACTCGAGCGAGAGGTAATAGACCCGCTTGGCGTTCGAGGCATAGGTTTCGCGGGTGCTCCGGTACCAGTGGTCGACCATGCGGTCGCGCAGGGCAAGCGACAGCGCAATGCGCCAGTCGTAGACCGAGGAATGCTCGGCGTCCTTGCCCAGCGAGTATCGAATGTGGTGAAGGATGTCGTCTTTCATGGGTCTGCTCTCAGCAATGGCGTTTGGACACTGTTAGCGCTAAAGGTCCAAATCCGCCACTCGGAAGATTCCGGATCGGCGGATTTGCCACATGCGTCCGCAGGCAGTGCAAGGGTCGTCAAGGTGCAAGAGCCTTCCGGGGATACCACGTGCGTCAACCTCGTGTCAGCATCAAATTTCGAAGTCCGTGGAAATGGTAGAGGTTGGCATAGACCGGCGGTTCGGCGATCCCGAGGCCCGGCAGGCGCTCGAACAGCACCCTCAGCGCGATCTGCAACTCCAGCCGCGCCAACGGCGCGCCGACGCAGAAGTGCCGGCCGGCACCAAAGGCCACGTGCGGTTTGAGATGACGATTCGGATCGAAGCGGTCGGGGTCGTCCCAGGTCTGCGGGTCGCGCCCGGCAGCGCCCAGCAGCAGGCCGATGCGGTCGCCGCGCTTCAGGCTGGTCCGGCCGATCTCGAGATCCTCGTAGACCCAACGGGTGAACATGTGCAGCGGCGGATCGTAGCGCAGGATCTCCTCGACCGTGGCGTCGATCATCTCCGCGGAGGTCCAGTCGGGGTCGGCGCCCGTCTCCAGCATTGCCTTCACGCCGTTGCCCAGAGTGTTCACCGTCGCCTCGTGACCGGCATTGAGCAGCAGGACACAGGTGGCGATCAGCTCGTCGAGGCTCAGCGTCTCGCCATCGGCCTCGGCGGCGATCAGCCGGGTGATCAGGTCGTCGCCCGGGGTGCGGCGGCGGGTGGCGACGTAGTCGGCCAGAAAGGCCGAGAAGTCGCGCGCGGCGGCATTGGCAGCCTCCTCGATCTCGCGGTCGCGGCGGGCCTGGTACATCGCCACCATGGCGTTCGACCAGGCCAGAAGCTGGTCGGCCATGTCGTCGGGCACGCCCAGTAGCCGCGCGATCACGATCACCGGCACCTTGGCGGCATAAAGCGGCAGCAGGTCGAAATCGCCCTCGGGGAAGGCGTCGATCAGGTCGTGACAGAGCGTCTCGATCTCGGGCGCCAGTCCGGCGATGCCGCGCGCGGTGAAGGCATGCAGCACCAGCTTGCGCAGCCTTGTGTGGCGCGGCGCTTCGAGCTCGAGCATGGAATTGTCGTCAACGGCATAGAAGTCGCGCAGATGCGTGGGCCGGGGGTGCTTGAGCTCTTCCGGCGCCTCGCGGCCCATACGGCTGTCGCGCAGGGCGGCATTCACCGCGGCGTGAGAGAAGGCGCAGTCGATGCCGTAGTCGCGCCAATGATGCACGGCGCCCCGGGCCCGCGCCTTAGCATAGAACGGGTAAGGGTTCTGGACAAAATCCGGATCGGTGGGGGATTGGGTCAACTCTGCCATGACCGCATCCTCACCGGTTGGCATTCCTTTGCAAGGGGGGACGCGTTAAACTCTGTGAATGACATCGAAATCTTCCTCATTACGCGGGTTGGCCGCGCTCTACATCGCATGTATCGCCGTGGTGAGCGCCGGGGTCTGGCATACCGGCTTTCGCCAGGGGCTCGACCAGATTGCCCGGCGCGGCGAGGCCGGGCTGTCGCTGGCCGCCGACCGGCTGACCGCCGAGCTGCGCCATCATGCCGAGGTGGCGGTGCTGACCGCCGGTCACCCGGCGCTGGCGGGCTTGCACGACGGCGGGGATCGCGCGGCGGCCGATGCGCTGCTGCTCGATGTGGGGGACAAGACCTCGGCGCTGACCATGCTCTATGTCGATGACCGGGGCCGGGTGCTGGCGGCCTCCGGTCCGAACACGCCCGAGGACCTGCCGGGCAGCCCCTATTTCCGCCGCGCCATGCAGGGTGCGCTGGGGTCGGGGCATGGCGTGAGCAAGACCTTCGGCGTGCGCGCCTGGTTCTTTGCCGCGCCGACTTTTGACGCCACAGGCAAGGTGCGCGGCGCGCTGATCCTCGGGGTCGACATCGACCGGCTGGAAGAGAACTGGCGCGGCGACCGCCCGGCGATCTACTTTGTCGCCGGTGACGGGCAGGTCTTCATCTCGAACCGCTCCGAGCTTCTGTTCTGGCGCCAGCCGCAGGGCGAAATGGGGCTCGAGACGCCGGCGGGCGACCGACCGAGGCGGGTCACGGTCGGCGCGCATGAGGTCTGGTGGATCGACTGGTCGCCCTATGTGCCGCGCCGGGCGTTGCACCTGAGCCAGGACCTGCCGGTCATCGGCCTGCGCGCCGAGGCGCTGATCGACACCGGCCCGGCGCTGCGCATGGCGCTGTGGCAGGCGGCGGCGGTGGCGGCGCTGATGGCCACCTTCGGGGCGCTGCTCTATCTCGCGGGCGCAAGGCGTCGGGCGCTGTCGCAGGCCAATGCAAGGCTGGAAAGCCGCGTCGCGGCCCGCACCGCGCAGCTGTCGCAGACCAACACCGCGCTGCGCCACGAGGTCAGCGAACGGCAGGAGGCCGAGGCGGCGCTGAAACGCGCCCAGGCCGATCTGGTGCAGGCCGGCAAGCTCTCGGCGCTGGGGCAGATGTCGGCGGGCATCAGCCACGAGCTGAACCAGCCGCTGATGGCGATCCAGCAATATGCCGAGAACGCCCGCGCCTTTCTCGACCGCGACCGGCCCGAGACCGCGCGCGAGAACCTCGGTCGGATTGCCGCCATGGCCGCGCGCATGGCGCGGATCATCAAGAACCTGCGCGCCTTCGCCCGCAACGAGAGCGAGCCGATGGGCAAGGTCGATATCGTCGCGGTCATAGACAGCGCCATCGAGTTGGCCGAGCCGCGGCTGAAACAGGGTGGGGTGACGCTCGACTGGCAGCGCCCTGAGGGGCCGGTCTGGGTCTGGGGCGGCGAGGTGCGGCTGGGGCAGGTCTTCGTCAACCTGATCTCCAACGCTGCCGACGCCATGGAGGACGCGCCGCGCCGCGCCCTGACCATCGCCCTGACCGAGGGGACGCGGCCGGTGGTGACGGTGCGCGACACCGGACCGGGGATCGCCGATCCCGACCGGATCTTCGATCCGTTCTATTCCACCAAGCAGGTCGGCGGCCCGGATGGCATGGGCCTTGGCCTCTCGATCTCCTACGGTCTGGTGCAAAGCTTCGGCGGCACCATCCGCGGCAGCAATGCGCCAGAGGGCGGCGCGGTGTTCAGCGTCGAGCTCGACCAATGGACCGGCGGCGAGAAAGAGGAAGCGGCATGAGACGGGTGCTCCTGGTCGATGACGACGCCGGCCTGCGCGAAGCGCTGTGCCAATCGCTGGAACTGGCAGAGTACGACACCGTGCCGGCGGGATCCTTCGTGGTGGCCAAGGACCACATCACACCGGCCTTCGAGGGGGTGATCCTCAGCGATATCCGTATGCCCGGGCGCGACGGTTTTCACCTGCTGGACCATGCGCAACAGGTCGACCCGGACCTGCCGGTGATCCTGCTGACCGGCGTGGGCGACATTCCGATGGCGGTGCGGGCGCTTGGTGCCGGGGCCTTTGCCTTTCTGGAGAAACCCTGCGCCACCGAGGATTTGCTTAAGGTACTCGACCGGGCCCTGAAGGCCCGCGCCATGGTGCTGGAAAACCGCCGCTTCAAGAGCCAGTTGG
This sequence comes from Marinovum sp., assembly GCF_048263515.1. Classification (NCBI taxonomy): domain Bacteria; kingdom Pseudomonadati; phylum Pseudomonadota; class Alphaproteobacteria; order Rhodobacterales; family Roseobacteraceae; genus Marinovum; species Marinovum sp. Next base: position 61,758 of record NZ_JBLXEC010000006.1, read on the forward strand.
AAACCGGCGATCCGGCGGCCCGCATGCTCTTTGGCAACTCGGCCCTGGCCGAGGCGCTGCGCACTCAGGTGCGGCAGGTGGCGGGATCGACGGCGGATGTGCTGATCATCGGGCCGCAGGGCTCGGGCATTTCCAAGGTGGCCGAGGTCATTCACCTGTCCTCGCCGCGCGCCAAGGCACCCTTTGAGAAACGGGCCGCCCGCAGCCTCGACCGCGCGGCCCTGCGCGAGGTCTTTGGCCGGGCCGAGGGCGGCGTGCTCTTCATCGACGGCATCGCCGACCTGCCGGCTGACAGCCAGCTCGACCTGCTCGACTTGCTGGACGCGGGCCACGGGGTGCGGCTGATCGCCGGCGCCGTTGACGGGCTGGACCAGCCCTTTGCCGAAGGGCGGGTGACCGCCGACCTCTACTATCGCCTCAACGTGCACGTGGTGCGCATTCCGGCGCTCTCGGAGCGGCCAGAGGATATCCCTGTGCTGTTCCGCCACTACGTCGATCAGGCCGCCGAACAGGCCGGCATCACCCCGCCAGAGATCAGCCCGGACCATGCCGCCGCCCTGATGGCACAGAGCTGGCCAGGCAATGCCCGGTCGCTGATGTCGGCGGCAATGCGCTTTGTTCTGGGGATGCCGGAGGAGGTGGCGCGCAATTCCGAGCAGGGGCTCGCGGCGCAGATGGCGCAGGTCGAACGCTCGCTGCTGATCGCCGCGCTCAGCCGGCAGAACGGCCGCGCCTCGGAGGCGGCGAAACAGCTGAAACTGCCGCGCAAGACGCTTTATGACAAGCTCGCGCGTTACGGCATCAAGCCCGAGGACTACCGTCGCTAGCGGGCCAGCGCCTTCATCCCGCGTTCCAGACCTTCGAGCGTCATCGGTACCATCGCGCCTTCGAAGATTTCGCGGATCATGCCGATCGACTGGGTATAGTCCCAATGCCGTTCCGGCACCGGGTTGATCCAGAGGTTGTCGGGCCATTGGTCGCGGGCACGCTGCAGCCAGACCTGGCCGGCCTCTTCGTTCCAGTGCTCGTTGGCGCCGCCGGCATAGGCGATCTCATAGGGGCTCATCGAGGCATCGCCGACGAAGATGCACTTGTAGTCCGAGCCATAGGTGCGCAGCACTTCCCAAGTCGGCGTCACTTCCGACCAGCGGCGGCGATTGTCGCGCCAGACGCCTTCATACAGGCAATTGTGGAAGTAGTAGTATTCGAGGTGCTTGAACTCGCTGCGCGCGGCCGAGAACAGCTCTTCCACCACCCGGATATGCGCATCCATCGAGCCGCCGACATCGAGAAACAGCACCACCTTGACCGCATTGTGCCGCTCCGGCCGGGTCTTGACGTCGAGGTAGCCGTTTTCGGCGGTGGCGCGGATCGTGCCGTCGAGGTCGAGCTCTTCGTTCGCGCCGGTGCGCGCCCAGTTGCGCAGGCGTTTCAGCGCCACCTTGATGTTGCGGGTGCCAAGCTCGATGTTGTCGTCGAGATTGCGGAATTCGCGCTTGTCCCAGACCTTGACCGCGCGCTGGTGGCGGCTTTTTTCCTGGCCGATGCGCACGCCTTCGGGGTTGTAGCCATTGGCGCCGAAAGGCGAGGTGCCGGCGGTGCCGATCCACTTGGAGCCGCCTTGGTGACGGCCTTTCTGCTCTTCGAGCCGCTTCTTCAGCGTCTCCATCAGCTTGTCGAAGCCGCCGAGGCTCTGGATCTCGGCCATTTCCTCGGGGCTGAGATGCTTCTCGGCCATCTTGCGCAACCAGTCCTCCGGCAGGTCGACGGCATTCAGCACGTCCTGCGCCGAGACCGTCTCGAGCCCCTTGAAGCTGTGGGCGAATGCGCGGTCGAACTTGTCGAGATTGCGCTCGTCCTTCACCATGGCGGTGCGGGCGAGGTAATAGAAGGCATCGACGTCATAGGTCACGAGACCCGCGCTCATGCCTTCGAGAAAGGTGAGATATTCCCTGAGCGAGACCGGGACGCCGACGCGCCGCAGGGTTTCGAAGAAGGGGACGAACATGGCCCGCGCCTCAGAGCGCGAGGCGGTGGATCACCAGCGTCGCCAGCATGCCCAGAAGCGCGAAGGCCAGGGCATAGATGCCGACATATTGCACCACATCCAGCGTCTTGCCGCCGCGCCGCTTGGCGATCGTGCCGCCGATGATACCGCCGAGTATGGCGCCGATGATGACCAGCATCTTCTTGTGTCCTCTTGCCTGCGGTGGCGCTGGCGGGGGTTACCCGCGCTGGCCCTTGAGCGGGCTGAGCGAGGCAATCTCGCGCAATTTCGCGCGCACCGCCCAATCCGCGCCAAAGCCGTAGCGCGCCCATCCCAGAGAGTCCATCCGCACTTCGCGTGCCTCCGAGACCCTTCCGGTCAGGTCAAGCGCCTCGGCCCGCAACAGCAGCAGCGTGCTCAGAAGTGCCGCGTTCTCGTGCCGCGCGGCGGTGTCTATATGCGGCGCCACCAGCGCCAGCGTGGTCTCTGGCCGGCCACGCGCCAGTTCCAGCGCGCCCAGCTGCGAGGCGACGTAGGCAAGGTGCAGATCGGTCGAGGGGCTCATCCGGTAGAAGCGGCCGGCGGCCTCGAATTCGGCGCGCGCCTGATCGGGGTCGGTGATCAGCAGGATGCGGCCCATGGCGTAATGCGAAAAGGCACGACGGTGATCCTGCCAGCCCATGGCCGAGGCAACCTGGAGCGCCTCGGTGGCGGCAGCGCGGCGCTGGAAGTGCTTGGCGCCGGGGCCCAGCGCCTTTTGCACCGCGTCGATCCAGACCCTGGGCGTGCGCGACTGGCGGTTGACGCCGAGGCCTTCGCCACCCGGGTTGAGCCGCGCCAGGATGCCGGGCAGGCGGGCGGCGACCACCGCGCGGTTCATGCCGGAGCTCAGCGCGCTGTCATAGGTGGCGCGCAGGATCAGCATGTCGAAGCCCGTCAGCACGGTGTGGACGTTGTCGTCGTTGAACACCGAATCCGACAGCCGGTAGAGATCGTTGAGCGGCCCGAGCGATTGCGCCAGTTCCTCGTGCAGGCAATCGCGCATCTCCTGCGGGGTGGTGTCGTTGGGCACGAAGATCGCCACCGAGGTGCGCTCTTCCAGCTTGGCCCAGTTCAGCAGGCTCGAGCGGCGCTTGCGCTTGTACTCGGCAATCGAAGAGACATTGGGCACCACGAAACAGGCCGCCATCGGCAGGGCGCGGCGGATCTCGGCCGAGCTGATCGCCTCGATGGTGACCTGCGCCGGCGTGTCGGCGCTGACCTGGCGGATGTCGAGCCCGGCCTCCGCGCGCAGCCGGTGCAGCAGGCGCTTGAGATCGCGGTCGAGCTGCGCCGGGGCATTGCCGGTCACCCTGACGGCAATCGGCCCCTCGAAGCGCGACAGCCGCGGCAGCTGCCGGCCGCTCTCGAGCTGGAAATGCAGGTCCATGAAATCGCGGGCAATGTCGGAATTCGACCGGCTGGCGGGCAGGGGCCGCGGCACCGAGAAGGTCTTCATCGCCGGCAGCGAGGAGTCAAGGCTCGCGGCCCGGGTCGGCGTGTCCGACGGCGCGATCGGCATGCAGGCGGAGAGCAGGAGAACAAAGGGAAGAAAGAACGGACGGGTGCGACGCATGTCTCAGGCTCTCTGATATTTGATGAAAGGGGTCAGCACTCCGATGCGGTCATAGAGATCGCGGGCGGTGTGGTTGAACTCCTGAGTGAGCCAGTAGACCGACGGCGCGCCGGCGGCATCGGCGGCGGCATAGACCGCCTCCATCAGCTTGCGACCGATGCCCCGGCCGCGCAACTCGGGCGCGGCATAAAGGTCCTGCAGGTAACAGACGTCTTCCTCTTTCCAGCCGTGACGGTGGAAGAGGTAATGCGCGAGGCCCACCAGACGGCCGTCGCACTCGGCGACAAGGGCGTTGAAATCGCGCGGATCGTCGCCCAGCAGCCGGCGAAAGGTGGTGTCAAACACCGCCTCGGGCAGGGTGGTTTCGTAGAATGCCAGATACCCCTGCCAGAGCGCCTGCCAATTGCCCCGATCCTCGGGCCGCAATTCACGGATGGTTACGGGAAGACCCGCTGCCTCTTTGGACATTTATTTGTCTGCCTGCTCTCTCGGATGCGTCTAGACATCCGTCATGGCTTTGTCGCCTTTTGGGTGAGTATAGGGCAATGTCATGAATTTCTAAGCCGCTTTTCCGCCATGAATTGCCCGCGGGCGAAACCGTTGCAATTCAGCCGTATCAAGGGGTTGGCTTGTGGGGCGGTGATCTGGATCACACCAGATGTGGTGGGATCGGGGGGTCCTCTGTGCGGTTTGGGTGGCAGTGGGCTGCGGCTGTGGGTGCCTTATTGGGTGCCGTGGATCGCTTGGCTGGCGTGGGGGGAAGTGGGGGCTCTGCCCCCGTCGCCATGGGCGACTCCCCCGAGGGTATTTTTTGGCAAGAGGAATGGGGGGGGGTGGGCGCTTTGGTCGGATTTGTGCCTCTGGGGGGCGCCGGGGGTGGGCGCCCCTTGGGCGAGCGGGGGGTCAGCGGGCGCGGCGGGCCATGAAGGCGAGGCGCTCGAAGAGGTGCACGTCCTGCTCGTTCTTCAGCAGCGCGCCGTGCAGCTTGGGCAGGGCGCTGGCGCCGTCGCGGGCGAGATCCTCGGGGGTGAGGTCCTCGGCCAGCAGCAGCTTGAGCCAGTCGAGCACCTCTGACGTGGAAGGTTTCTTCTTCAGCCCGGCCTGATCGCGGATCTCGTAGAACTGGGTCAGCGCGGTGGTCAGCAGCGCGTCCTTGATGCCGGGGTGATGCACCTCGACGATCTTGCGCATGGTCGCCTCGTCGGGAAAGCGGATGTAATGGAAGAAGCAGCGGCGCAGAAAGGCGTCGGGCAGTTCCTTTTCATTGTTCGAGGTGATGATCACGATCGGGCGCTGCCGCGCCTTGATGGTTTCGCCGGTCTCGTAGACGTGGAATTCCATCTTGTCGAGTTCCTGAAGCAGGTCGTTGGGGAACTCGATGTCGGCCTTGTCGATCTCGTCGATCAGCAGCACCACCTTCTCGTCGGCCTCGAAGGCCTGCCAGAGCTTGCCCTTGCGGATGTAGTTGCGCACGTCATGCACCCGCTCTTCGCCGAGCTGGCTGTCGCGCAGGCGCGAGACGGCGTCATATTCGTAGAGCCCCTGCTGCGCCTTGGTGGTCGACTTGATGTTCCATTCCAGCATCCGCAGGCCCAGCGCCTCGGCCACCTGGCGGGCCAGTTCGGTCTTGCCGGTGCCGGGTTCGCCCTTGACCAGAAGCGGGCGTTCCAGCGTGACAGCGGCGTTTACCGCTAACGTGAGGTCGTCTGTCGCCACATAGCTTTCGGTGCCCTCGAATTTCATGTCCGCTCCTTGATCCTGGCTGTCGCCGCGGACCCTAGCGATCCGAGGAATTCACCGCAATACAGCGCTTTGTGTAGTGACATTCTCGTGCTCACGGAGTAATCGAAGCGCGCAGGGGTTGCCGGTCAAAGGGAGGGCTAAACTTGATTTCATCTGAGGCTGGCCAAAAAAAGGGAGCGGATATGAAACAGGAATCGTTTCTACCCGAAGATTATCGTCCGGCGGAGGACGAACCATTCATGAACGAGCGGCATCTCGAATATTTTCGCCGCAAGCTGATTACCTGGAAGAACGAACTTCTCGACGAAACCCGCGACACCATCGAAGGGCTTCAGGAGAGCACGCGCAACATTCCCGACGTGGCCGACCGCGCCAGCGAAGAGACCGACCGTGCCATCGAGCTGCGCACCCGTGACCGGCAGCGCAAGCTTGTCGCCAAGATCAATGCGGCCCTGCGCCGGATCGACGAGGGCGAATACGGCTATTGCGAAGTGACCGGCGAGCCGATTTCGCTCAAGCGTCTGGATGCGCGCCCGATCGCCACCATGAGCCTCGAGGCGCAGGAGCGTCACGAGCGCCGCGAGAAGGTGCACCGCGAAGATTGAGCCGCGGGCCGATCGAACGATCCTGAAAACGCCGGGGCCTCTTGCTCCGGCGTTTTTGTCACAAGGGTCATGTCAGAGAGGGGACGGATGAGCCTTCTGGGTCTGGACATCTGCATAATCGGCGGCGGCATCGGCGGGCTGGCCGCGGCGCTGTGCCTGAGCGGGCGGGGCGCGCAGGTCACCCTTCTGGAACAGGCCGAAGCATTGCGAGAGGTCGGCGCCGGCCTGCAGGTCAGCCCCAACGGCTTGCGGGTGATCGAGGCGCTGGGGCTAGCGACGGAGCTTGCGGCGCGTGGGGTTCAAGGCAGGGCGGTCTCGCTGCGGGATTTCCGCGACGGGGGCGAGGTGGCACGGCTCGACCTGGGGCTGCTGCCGGAGGACCAGCGCTATTTCTTTGTCCATCGCGCCGATCTGATCGACCTTCTCGCCGGCGAGGCGCGCGCGCGCGGCGTCGAGGTCAGGCTGGGGGCGCAGGTGGCGGAGGTGCATCCCGGCAAGCGGCCCGAGCTGGTGATGGCGGATAGCAGTACCCGGACAGCTGACCTGGTGGTCGGGGCTGACGGGCTGCATTCGCGGCTGCGTGACGCGCTGATCGGCGCGGCGAAACCGCAGTTCACCGGGCAGGTGGCCTGGCGGGCTGTCATCCCGAATGTCACCGGTCAGGGGCCCGAGGTGCAGGTGCATATGGGGCCGGGGCGGCATCTGGTCTGTTATCCGCTGCGCGATGGCCAGGTGCTCAACATCGTGGCGGCGCAGGAGCGCGAGGCCTGGGCAGAGGAGAGCTGGACCCACCGCGACGATCCCGCCAACCTGCGCGCGGCCTTTGCCCGGTTCGGCGGGCCGGTGCCCGAGATGCTCGGCGCGGTCGAGGAGGTCATGCTCTGGGGCCTGTTCCGTCACAAGGTGGCCGAGCGCTGGGTCGGCGGCAATTGCGCGCTGCTGGGGGACGCGGCGCATCCGACGCTGCCGTACCTCGCCCAGGGGGCCAACATGGCGCTGGAGGATGCCTGGGCGCTGAGCGCCTGTCTGGCCGGTCATGACGAGACGGCGGCCGGGCTCGCCGCCTATCAGCAGCTGCGCATGGCGCGCTGTCAGCGCATCGTCGAGACCGCCACCGGCAACGCCTGGAAATACCACCTGCGGCCCGGTCCGCTGCGACTGGCGGCGCATACCGCGCTGCGGCTCGGGGCGCGGCTGGCGCCGGTGCGGGCGCTGCGGCAGTTCGACTGGCTTTACGGATACGACGTGACGCGCCTGCCCGAAGGCTGAGACACGACGCCGCGGCACCGGGGGGAATTCCCGGCCTCAGGCGCATGTTCGCCTTGTGTTCTCATTTTTCCATTGGCGAAGCGCCGGGCATCCCCTATGTGTTAACCACTGCCGAAGGGGGCCTGGAATGCCGGAACTGAAACACATCGAGGTGCGCGGCGCGCGCGAGCACAATCTCAAGGGCATCGACGTCGATATCCCGCGCGATCAGCTTGTGGTGATCACCGGGCTGTCGGGCTCGGGCAAGTCCTCGCTGGCCTTTGACACGATCTATGCCGAAGGGCAGCGGCGCTATGTCGAGAGCCTGTCGGCCTATGCGCGGCAGTTCCTCGACATGATGGAAAAGCCCGACGTCGATCACATCACCGGCCTGAGCCCGGCGATCTCGATCGAGCAGAAGACCACGTCGAAGAACCCGCGCTCCACCGTCGGCACGGTGACCGAGATCTACGACTACATGCGGCTGCTCTTTGCCCGCGCCGGCACGCCCTATTCGCCCGCCACCGGCAAGCCGATCGAGGCGCAGCAGGTGCAGGACATGGTCGACCGGGTGATGGGCCTCGAGGAAGGCACGCGCGGCTATCTGCTGGCGCCGATCATCCGCGACCGCAAGGGCGAATACCGCAAGGAATTCCTCGAGTTGCGCAAGCAGGGGTTTCAGCGGGTCAAGGTGGATGGTGCCTTCTACGAGCTGGACGAGCCGCCGACGCTGGACAAGAAGTATCGCCATGACATCGACGTGGTGGTCGACCGGATCGTGGTGCGCGAGGGGCTGGAGACGCGGCTGGCCGACAGTTTCCGCACCGCGCTGGACCTGGCCGACGGCATCGCCATTCTTGAAACTGCCCCGCGCGACGACGAGGGCGAGCCGGAACGGCTGACCTTTTCCGAGAATTTTGCCTGCCCGGTCAGTGGTTTCACCATCCCCGAGATCGAACCGCGGCTGTTTTCCTTCAACGCGCCCTTCGGCGCCTGCCCGGAGTGTGACGGGTTGGGGATGGAGCTGTTCTTTGACGAACGCCTCGTGGTTCCAGACGCCACGCTGAAGATCTACGACGGCGCGCTGGCGCCCTGGCGCAAGGGCAAGAGCCCGTATTTCCTGCAGACCATCGAAGCGCTGGCCAAGCATTACGAGTTCGACAAGAACACCCGATGGAAAGACCTGCCGAAGTACATCCAGCAGGTGTTCCTGCACGGTTCCGGCGACGAGGAGATCGAGTTCCGCTATGACGAAGGCGGGCGGGTCTACCAGATTTCCCGCGTCTTTGAAGGCGTCATTCCCAACATGGAACGGCGCTACCGCGAGACCGACAGCAACTGGATCCGCGAGGAATTCGAACGCTACCAGAACAACCGTTCATGTCACGCCTGCGGCGGCTATCGCCTGCGCGACGAGGCGCTGGCGGTCAAGATCGGCCCTGCGGAGGACCCCGAGAAGCTGCTGCACATCGGCCAGGTGGTGCAGATGTCGATCCGCGAGGCGTTTGACTGGTGCAAGGAAGTGCCCGAGCATCTGAGCGCGCAGAAGAACGAGATCGCCCGCGCCATCCTCAAGGAGATCCGCGAGCGGCTGGGCTTTCTCAACAACGTCGGCCTCGAGTACCTGACGCTGAGCCGCAATGCAGGCACGCTGTCCGGTGGCGAGAGTCAGCGAATCCGGCTGGCCTCGCAGATCGGCTCCGGCCTGACCGGAGTGCTCTACGTGCTCGACGAGCCTTCGATCGGCTTGCACCAACGCGACAACGACCGGCTGCTCGGCACGCTCAAGAACCTGCGTGACCAGGGCAATACGGTGATCGTGGTGGAACATGACGAAGAGGCGATCCGCGAGGCGGATTACGTCTTCGACATCGGCCCCGGCGCCGGGGTACATGGCGGCCAGGTGGTGAGCCACGGCACGCCGGAACATGTCGCCTCCGACCCCAAGTCCCTGACAGGCCAGTATCTTTCCGGCCAGCGCGAAATCGCGGTGCCCTCCGAGCGGCGCGAAGGCAATGGCAAGTCGGTGACCGTGGTGAAGGCCACGGGCAACAACCTGCGCAAGGTCACCGCCGAGTTCCCGCTGGGCAAGTTCGTCTGCGTGTCGGGCGTGTCGGGCGGCGGCAAGTCGACGCTGACCATCGAGACCCTGTTCAAGACCGCCTCGATGCGACTGAACGGCGCGCGCCAGACACCTGCGCCCTGCGAGACGATCAAGGGGCTGGAACATCTGGACAAGGTGATCGACATCGACCAGCGGCCCATCGGGCGGACTCCGCGTTCCAATCCAGCGACTTACACCGGCGCCTTCACCCCGATCCGCGACTGGTTTGCCGGTCTGCCCGAGTCAAAGGCGCGCGGCTACAAGCCCGGGCGCTTCAGCTTCAACGTCAAGGGCGGCCGCTGCGAGGCCTGCCAGGGTGATGGCGTCATCAAGATCGAAATGCACTTCCTGCCCGACGTCTATGTCGAATGCGAGACCTGCAAGGGCGCGCGCTACAATCGCGAAACTCTGGAAATCAAGTTCAAAGGCAAGAGCATAGCCGACGTTCTTGATATGACGGTTGAAGAGGCGCAGGAGTTCTTCAAGGCGGTGCCCTCGATCCGCGACAAGATGGATGCTCTGATGCGCGTGGGGCTCGGCTACATCAAGGTCGGCCAGCAGGCGACGACGCTGTCCGGGGGTGAGGCGCAGCGGGTGAAGCTGTCGAAGGAATTGGCGAAGCGCTCGACCGGGCGCACGCTCTACATCCTCGACGAGCCGACCACCGGCCTGCATTTCGAGGACGTGCGCAAGCTGCTCGAGGTGCTGCACGAGCTGGTCGAGGGTGGCAATACCGTGGTGGTGATCGAGCACAATCTCGACGTTATCAAGACCGCCGACTGGATCATCGACATCGGCCCCGAGGGCGGCGACGGCGGTGGCAAGATCGTCGCCACCGGCACGCCCGAGAAGGTGGCCAAGGTCAAGGCGAGCCACACCGGCCACTACCTCGCGCCGATGCTGAAGCAGCGCAAGGTGGCCGCCGAGTAGGCTTGGCGTCGGTCAGGCTTGGTGCTTCGACGTCCCGGGCTTGACCCGGGACCTCGTGGTCAACGCTGGCGCAGTCCCTAGAAGTTTAGGTCCCGGATCGGGGTCCGAGACGCGTTGGTGTGGGTAGTGGACGTTAGTCGGAAAGTACGACGCGTCCCGGGCTTGACCCGGGCCCTCATGGTTCACGCCGGCGCGGCCCTGGTGGAGAGGTCCCGGATCGGGGTCCAGGACGCGTTGGTTTGGGTGGCGGGTGTTGGTCGGAAAGCGCGCCGCGTCCCGGGCTTGACCCGGGACCTCATGGTTCACGCAGACGCTGGCCATTGGCGTGGAGGTCCCGGAGCGGGGTCCAGGACGCGTTGGTGTGGGTGGCAGATGCCGCTCAGAACGCGCGGTTGGTCATGTGGGTGACGTCGGCGAGGATCTCGCGGCTGGCGCTGTCGGCGAGGTAGACCCGCCGGTCGACGCGGAAATACAGCGTGCCGTCGGTGACCGGGGGCAGGCCGTAGCGGCGGGTATTGATCATCACGTAATACTCGTCCGGCAGGATGTCACCGACCTCGAAAAGCGGCGGGCTGACGCGGGCCTGCTGGAACCGCTCGACCGGCTTTTCCGGTGCGATGACCCTGGCGGTCACGCATTTGCCGATGCTGATCCGGCACTCGGCAGCGGCGGGCAGGGCGGCGGCGAAGGTGATCGCCGCCGCGAGGGACAGGGTGAGGCGGCCCATGTCACCCGGCCTGAGCAATGGCCAGCGAGGGCGCCAGCGCCACGACTCGCAACAGCTGCAGCAGCTCGTAGCCTTCGGCTGGCAGCAGCAGAACCTCGCCGTCGACCATGGAGTAGTAGCGCTCGGTACCGGGATCGGGCAGGTCGTAGATCTCGAGCAGCTCGTTGTGGCCGATGGCAGCGGTCAGGTCGTCGGCCTCCACCTCGAACAGGTCGACGTCATCGAGATGGCGCAGCGAGCGGACGCGGACGTAGTTTTCCTCGTCGAGCAGCACCGGGCGGCCGTCGATCACCACGTATTTCGCGCCGGCGGGCGCCGGGTCGAGATCGAAGAGCGCGATGATGTCGTTCTGGGTCAGACCAAGGATGCGTTCGTTGATCAGCCGGCTTTCGTCGTCGCTGTCGCTGTCGCTGTCGGTGTCTTCGATGATCCGCGCGGTCTCGGTTTCCTCGACAATCCGCGCCTCGGTGGTGGCATCCGGGTCGAACTCGGGCAGGGTCACCAGCTCCAGCTCTTCTTCCTGGTAGCGGGTGTCGATAATGCGCTGGCTCTCGGTCAGGGCGACGCGCAGTTCTTCTTCGTCGCGCGAGGTCCATTCCTGGGCGGTCGCCTGGCGGTCGACCTGGCCCGGCGGCACGCAGGGCACGGCCTTTTTCGCCAGGCCCGGCGGGCAGTCAATCAGGATGTCGGCCAGACCGGCGGTGCCGAGCGCGGCCAGCGGGGCTGCAAGTGCGGCGAGGGCGGCGGTGGTGCCGTCGATCTCGATCTTTGCCTTGTCCTTGCCGTCCTTGACCTCGACTTTCACCTTGGACTTGTCGTCGTCGGACTTGATCTTGACCTTGGCCTTGCCCTCGGACTTGGCCTCTTTCTTGGCAGCCTTCTCGACCGCCTTGCGCGCCTTCTTGTGAGCCTTGGCTTTCTTCTTGGCGGCTTTCTTGGCCTTCTTGGCGCCCTTGTCCTTCTTGTCCTTCACCTCGACCAACAGCGCGTTGGGCGCGGTCTCGGTGAGCGTGGCGGTGGGGGCGAACTGGAACGGAGCGGCGCTGGCGGCGGCGGGAAGGCCGAGCGCGGCCGCGAGAATGAGCGGTGTGATGGTGCGGTGCATGGGAGCCTCGTCTGTTACCTGACAAGGCAACGCGCGCCGGAGGTGCATGTTCCGGCGCGCGGGATTTGGCGGCGTGTTTTCGCCGAGCGCCCGCCTAGCTGCGGTGGCGCGCCTCGAAGCGCGGCAGCATGGCCGAGAAATCCCGGCCCTTGCCGTCCTCGTTTTCGACGAAGGCAGCGTAGAGATCGCGCGCGGCCTGGCCCAACGGGGTGTCGGCATCGGCGGCCTCGGCGGCCTGTTGCGCCAGACGCAGGTCCTTGAGCATCAGCTCGGCGGCAAAGCCCGGCTTGTAGTCGTTGTCGGCGGGGCTTTTCGGGCCGACGCCCGGCGCCGGGCAATAGGCGTTCATCGACCAGCTGTAGCCCGACGAGGTCGAGACCACGTCGAACATCGCCTGCCGGTCGAGGCCCAACTTGTCGGCGAGGGCAAAGGCCTCGCAGGTGGCAATCATGGTCACGCCGAGGATCATGTTGTTGCAGATCTTCGCTGCCTGGCCATTGCCGGAAGGCCCGCAGAGCACGGCCTTCTGGCCCATGACGTCGAACAGATCCTTGACCGCGGCAAAGCCCATGTCCGAGCCGCCGACCATGAAGGTCAGCGTGCCGGCGGCCGCGCCGGTGACGCCGCCCGACACCGGCGCATCCAGCGGCTCGAGGCCGACGGCCTGGGCCTGTTCGGCCACGGCGCGGGCGCTTTCGACGTCGACGGTCGAGCAATCGAGAAAGACCGCGCCTTTTTCCATCGCCGGAATGATGTCATCCGCCACAGCGCGCAGGATCTGGCCGTTGGGCAGCATGGTGATGACCACCTGGGCGCCCTTGGCAGCCTCGGCGGCAGAGCCGGCCTTGGCCACGCCCTCGATCTCGACACCGGCGGTGTCGAAGCCGGTCACCTCGTGGCCGGCCTTGGCCAGGTTGGCGGCCATCGGTCCGCCCATGTTGCCCAAGCCTATGAATCCGATCTTCATTGCGCATCCTCCTCGAATGTCAGCCCGTCGTCGCCCAGCGGCCGCAGCATCGCGCTGACCCGGGCCGGTTTCAGCCCGCGCAGATCGTCGCTCCACGTCGGGGATTTGTCCTTGTCGATGATCGCCGCGCGGATGCCTTCGAGAAAGTCGCCATGCTCCATGGCGCGCGCGGTAAAGCGGTATTCGGTCTCGAGCGCGCGGCGGATGGTGCCGCCGGGGCCGCGCAGCCGGTGGATCATCTCCAGCGTCGCGCCCATCGCCAGCGGGCTGTTGCGGCTGAGCAGCTTGCGCGCCCCGGTGACGAATTCGCCGTCACCGGCCTCGAGGGCATTCAGTACGTCGAGCAGGGTCTCGCCGCCGAAATGGTCGTCGATCTCGGCCTGCTGTGCCTTGAGCGGGCTGTCGGGCGCAGGGCGCGCAGCGGCGTCGATCAGGGTCCAGTCGCCGGTCTCTTCCAGACGCGCAATCAGCGCCGGCCAATCGGCCTCGGGGATGTAGTAATCGGCAAAGCCCGCGTAAAGTGCATCGCCGGGGCCCATGCGCGCGCCGGTGAGGCCCAGGTATTCGCCCAAGCGCCCGGGGGCACGGGCGAGGATCAGGCTGCCACCAACGTCCGGCACCAGACCGATACCGCATTCCGGCATCGCCATGCGCGAGCTGTCACCGACCACCCGGTGCGAGCCGTGGCAGCCGACGCCGACGCCGCCGCCCATGGTGAACCCCTGCATGAAGCTCGCCACCGGCTTGGGGAATTCGAACAGCCGGGCGTTCATTCGGTATTCGTCACGCCAGAAGCGGCGGCCATAGTCGAAATCGCCGCGCCGCCCGGTGGCATACATCTCGGCAATGTCGCCGCCGGCGCAGAAGGCCTTTTCGCCCTCGGCGTCGATCACCAGCATGGCGACGTCGGGATCCTCGGCCCAGTCCTCGAGCGCGGCGTCGATCGCCAGGCACATCTCGTAGGTCAGCGCATTGAGCGCGCCGGGGCGGGTGAGGGTGATGCGGCCGGTGCGCCCGGCCTTGCGGATGGAAATGTCGCTCATCGGTTCTTCAGCAGGTTGCGGGCCACGATCACGCGCATGATCTCGTTGGTGCCTTCGAGGATCTGGTGCACCCTGAGGTCACGCACAAGCTTTTCGATGCCATAGTCGGCAAGATAGCCATAGCCGCCGTGCAGCTGCAGGCACTGGTCGACAACATTGCTGCCGGTCTCGGTGACGAACTTCTTGGCCATGGCGCAGAACGGCGTGGCGTCATGCGCGCCGGTGTCGAGCTTCCAGGCCGATTGCCGCAGGAACACCCGCGCGGCCTGCAGCGCGATCTCCATGTCGGCGAGGCGGAACTGCAGCGCCTGGAACTGGTCGATCGACTGGCCGAAGGCCTTGCGCTCGCCCATGTAGTCGAGCGTCAGGTTCAGACCGGTCTGCGCCGCGCCCAGCGAACACGCCGAGATATTGAGCCGCCCGCCGTCGAGCCCGGCCATGGCGTATTTGAAGCCCTGGCCTTCCTCGCCCAGCAGGTTCTCGGCCGGGACAAGGCACTCGTCGAGCTGCACCTGCCGGGTGGGCTGGCTCTTCCAGCCCATCTTGTCCTCGAGCCCGCCAAAGCTGAGCCCTTCGGCGCCGTCCTCGACGATCATCGCCGAGATGCCGCGCGGGCTGTCATCGCCGGTGCGGCACATGACGATATAGGCGTCGGAATAGCCGCCGCCGGAGATGAAGGCCTTGGTGCCGGTGAGGCGATAGCCCTCGTTGGTCTTGGTCGCGCGGGTCTTCAGCGCCGCCGCGTCAGAGCCGGAGCCGGGCTCGGTCAGGCAATAGGAGAAGACGGTCTCCATCGACAGCGCCTTGGGCAGGACCCGGGCCTTGAGCGCGTCGGAGCCGAAGGTGTCGATCATCTTAACGCACATGTTGTGGATCGACAGGAAGGCCGCCACCGACGGGCAGGCCATGCTGAGCGCCTCGAACACCAGCGTTGCATCGAGCCGCGACAGGCCGGAGCCGCCGCTGTCTTCCGACACGTAGAGCCCGCCAAAGCCCAGCTCGCCGATCTGCGGCCAGAGCTCCTTGGGAATGGTGCCGTCCGCTTCCCATTGGCGGGCGTGCGGAGCGATGTGCTCCTGCCCGAAGGCGTGTGCCATGTCGAAGATGGCGGTCTGTTCCTCGGTGAGTGCAAAGTCCATGTCGCGGCGCTCCCCCTTGCCGTGAATTGAATGCCTGTTCAATTATCGGCAAGAGGGGGCGATTTGCAAGCAGAGATTTGTGCCACAGAGGGCTGTTCCGTACTGACGGGATCGGGAGGGCCGGGCAGGCGGCTCTGCCCGGCTATCGACACGGCGATCGTGAGCAGTCGGCCAAGACTGCGGTGCCGGCACGCTGTCGAGGCGACCTCAGAGGGCCTTCTGCCCTTGGGGGGTAAGCTGATAGACGCCCCGGCTGACCCGCTCGAACCAGCCGTAATGATCGGCGGCCATGATCTGCGTGGCGGTGGCGACGCCGGTGGCGGCGCGCACGTCGGCGCCTTTCGAGGGGCCATGGCTTTGCAGATGCACGGCGATCTTGACCGCATCCTGCCGATAGGCGGTGACCAGCGGCCCGGTGCGGGCGGCGCCGCCGAGATTCGGATCGCCCTCGCGGCGGGCAAATTCGCGCAACAGCCGGGTCTTGCGGGTCTTGACCCGGCGCGGCACGAAGGGCGCGGGGTCGAGGTGGATCTCGGTATGGCCATCGCTCAGCCGCACGGTGATCAGCCCCAGACCCAGCCGCCGGCAGAGCGCCTTGTTCTCCTTGAGCGCGCG
Source organism: Marinovum sp. (assembly GCF_048263515.1). Lineage (NCBI taxonomy): Bacteria > Pseudomonadati > Pseudomonadota > Alphaproteobacteria > Rhodobacterales > Roseobacteraceae > Marinovum > Marinovum sp. The sequence continues at coordinate 77,586 of NZ_JBLXEC010000006.1, forward strand.
CAGGAAGCGTTTGCCGGTGAGCCGCGGCACGGCGATATAGACGAAATCGGTGATCGACTGCCGCGCCACCGCCTGGTGAAACAGGGTCAGGGCAAAGCCGGTTTTCAGCTCGACGATCACCGGGTCGTCGTCGCCCGCGCGCAGGGCCACGACATCGGCAGGCCCGATCTCGGCCTTGACGGCATAGCCCTGCGATTCCAGCAGCGCCTTCACATGCGGGTAGAGCTCGGTTTCCTTCACAGGTCGGCCTGATACTCCTCGATCAGGTGGCTGACAACCGCGCGCATCTGCGCATCGCGGTCGGCGCCCGCCGCCTCGGCCGCGGCCTTGACCGCGCGCTGCCGGATCGACGAGGTGCCGCGGTCGAGGATGGTGCGCATATGCGCCACCTCCCTGGTGCAGTCCAGCGCCTCGGCATCCTCGGCCAGCAGGTCGATCAGCTCTTCGGTCAGCTCGGCCATCGGCACGATCTCGCCCCGGCCGAAGTCGATCAGCCCTTCCTCGATGCCGTAACGCTGCGCCCGCCAGCGGTTCTCCGAGATCAGGAAGCGGTCGTAGATCCGCCAGCGCTGGTTGCGGGTGCGCAGCCGCCAGAGCATGCGGTGCAGGCACTGGATCACTGCCGCCAGCGCCAGCGTGTCCTCCATCCGCGGGCAGACATCGCAGATCCGGGTTTCGAGCGTGGGGAAGCGGTGGCTCGGGCGCAGGTCCCACCAGATCTTGGTGCTGTCCTCGATCAGCCCGAGGTCGACCAGCGCCTTGACCGAGCGTTCGTATTCATCCCAGGACGACAACTGCGGCGGGAGGCCGGTGCGCGGCAGGTTGTCGAAGATCGTCAGCCGGTAGGAGCTGAGCCCGGTATCCTCGCCCTGCCAGAAAGGCGAGGAGGTCGAAAGCGCCAGCAGATGCGGCAGGAAGTAGCTGATCTGGCGCATCAGGTCGGCGCGCAAGGCGTTGTCGTCGAGTCCGACATGCACATGCATGCCGCAGATCAGCATCCGCCGCACCACGCCGCCCAGGTCCTGCCGCAGCTGGTGATAGCGCTCCTTGTCGGTGTGATGCTGGGTCTTCCAGTCGGCGAAGGGATGGCAGGAGGCGGCAATCGGCGCGGCGTTGTATTTCGCGGCGCAGTCGGCAATCGTCCGGCGCAGGTGGCTCAGGTCCTCGCGGGCCTCGCCCACGGTCCTGCAGACGCCGGTGCCGATTTCGATCTGGCATTGCAGGTACTCGGGGCTGACCTGATCGGCCAGCGCCTGCTTGCAATCGGCCATCAGCGCGTCGGGCACCTCGACCAGCGCCAGGCTGTCGCGGTCGACCAGCAGGTATTCCTCTTCGATGCCGATGGTGAAATCGGGTGTGGCCATGGCTGCGATCCCTTCCGCCGGCTGATGCGATCGATCCGAGCCTGCCACAACCCGCCGCCGGGGCGCAATCTGAACGCGCGGTTGGCGTCAGGGAATGTGCAGCTGATCCTCGCCCCGCCCGAGATGCGCGGCGGCGTCGGCGCGCTGGCGAAAGACATCGGCGGTGATGCCGTCATAGCCCTGCAGCATCGTCAGGTACATCCGCGCCATGCCAAAGGCGACGTCACCCGGCGCCCAGACGGCGACACGCGCGGCGGTGCTTTGTTCGTAGAAGCTGGCGCGCGAGCGGGTGGTGCTCATCACCTGGGTGAAGCTCAGATCGAGGCTTTCAAGGCCTGACAGGTCGCAGAACACGTCCTGATCGGGCCGGCGCCGCGGCTCTTCCGCCAGGGCGGTCATCATCTCGGCCATTCCGGAGGCGGTGACCCGCCCCTGCAAGCGCAACAGAAACAAGCGCTCGGTCTCGTCAAAAGCATACGTGTAACTCATTACCGTTCCCCGAGCTCGCCAGTGGGTCACCTGGACGGGATTGATGCAGACAGGGGCAGGGGAAAACGCAGAGCGCTTTCGCACAATCAGCAATGCCCATTGAAAACGTCTGGGTTAACCGGCAGTTGGAGTGAGCAGTAAACCGACTTTAACGGTATTTCTCGTGGAGCGGCAATTAAATTCCGCGGAAAATACAAACCGCCGGGGAAAGATGGTGGAAATGCAAGAGGGGCGGCTTGCAAGCCGCCCCTCCCGTGAATTTTAATAAATGGCTTGGATCAATCCATCGCCTTGAAGTTGAATTCTCCGCCTTCCTTGATCCCCGAGAACCAGCGCGCCGTGACGGTCTTGGTCTTGGTGTAGAAGCGGAAGGCATCAGGACCGTACTGGTTGAGATCGCCGAAGGCCGATTTCTTCCAGCCGCCGAAGGTGTGATAGCTGAGCGGCACCGGGATCGGGAAGTTGATGCCGACCATGCCGACGTTGACCCGGTGGGCAAAGTCGCGCGCGGTGTCGCCGTCGGCGGTGTAGATCGCCGTGCCGTTGCCGTAGTCGTTGTCGATGATCAGGTTCAGCGCATCCTCGTATGTCTCGGCGCGGACTGTCGAGAGAACCGGGCCGAAGATCTCTTCCTTGTAGATATCCATGTCCGGGGTGACGTTGTCAAAGAGCGACGGGCCGACGAAGAACCCATCCTCATAGCCCTGCAAGCTGAAGCCGCGGCCGTCGACGGCGAGCGTCGCGCCCTGATCGACACCGCTGTCGACCAGGCCGTTGATCCGGTCTTTCGCTTGGGCGGTGATCACCGGGCCGAAATCGACGTCGTCGCCGGCGGTATAAGGCCCGACCTTGAGCTTCTCGACCCGCGGCACCAGCTTTTCGATCAGCGCGTCGGCGGTTTCCTTGCCGACGGGGACCGCGACCGAGATCGCCATGCAGCGTTCGCCCGCAGCGCCGTAACCGGCACCGACCAGCGCATCGGCGGCCTTGTCGAGATCGGCGTCGGGCATGATGATCATGTGGTTCTTGGCGCCGCCGAAGCACTGCGCCCGCTTGCCGTTGGTGCAGGCGCGGCCGTAGATGTACTGGGCGATCGGGGTCGAGCCGACAAAGCCCACCGCGGCGATGGTGTCGTTGTCGAGGATCGCGTCCACGACTTCCTTGTCACCGTTGACCACCTGCAGCACGCCATCGGGCAGGCCGGCCTCTTTCAGCAGTTCCGCAAGGCGCAGCGCGGTCGAGGGGACGCGCTCGGACGGCTTGAGGATCATCGCGTTGCCAGAGGACAGCGCCGGGCCCATCTTCCACAGCGGGATCATCGCCGGGAAGTTGAACGGCGTGATGCCGGCCACCACGCCCAGCGGCTGGCGCATGGAATAGAGGTCGATGCCGGGGCCGCCGTCATTGGTGTGCTCGCCCTTGAGCATGTGCGGCGCGCCCATGCAAACCTCGATCACCTCGAGCCCGCGCTGCACGTCGCCCTTGGCGTCGGGCAGGGTCTTGCCGTGTTCCTTCGAGACCAGCTCGGCCAGTTCGTCCATGTGCTCGTTGATCAGCTGGCCGAATTTCATCATCACCCGGGCGCGGCGCTGCGGGTTGGTGGCGCCCCAGCCTTTCTGCGCTTCGGCGGCCTTTGCCACCGCTTCGTCGAGCTCGGCCTTGCTGGAGAGCTTGACCTGGGCCTGAACTTCGCCGGTGGCGGGGTTCATCACGTCGGCGGTGCGCGACGAGCTGCTCTCGACCATCTCGCCGTTGATGTAATTCTTGATCACGTTCATGGGATCCTCCTCGGGGTTCGTTGCGCGCAGCTTAGTCTTGCAAATTCGCCATGGGTAGCGGCAATGTGTCAAAGGTGTTTTGCAATAATGCAAAGGGTGAATGCATGGATCCCTGGGATGATTTCCGCGTTTTCCTGGCGGTGGCGCGGCAGGAAAGCCTGTCAGCAGCGGGTCGCGCGCTCAAGATCGATCCGGCCACGGTCGGCCGCCGGGTGGCGCGGCTCGAGCAGCGGCTGGGCCAGCCGCTCTTTGCCAAGTCGCCGCAGGGCTATGCGCTGACCGATGCCGGCCAGAGGCTGCTGCCGCATGCGGAGCAGGCCGAACAGGCCACGCAAGGGGCCGTGGAGGCTTTGGCGGGGGCGGCCGAAGGTCTGACCGGACAGATCCGCATCGGCGCGCCGGACGGGTGTGCCAACTTCCTGCTGCCGCGGGTCTGCGCCGCGCTGTCGCGCGACAACCCAGAGCTCGAGATCCAGATCCTCAGCCAGCCACGCGTGGTCAACCTGTCCAAGCGCGAGGCGGACCTCGCGATCTCGGTCAGCCCACCCACGGCCGGGCGGCTCAGTGTTCAGAAGATCGCCGACTACCGCCTGCATATCGCCGCCTCTGAAGAGTACCTTGCCGAGCGGCCGCCGATCCGCACGCCCGCAGACCTCTCGCAGCACCGGATCGTCGGCTATATCGCGGACATGATCTTCGATCGCGAACTCGACTACCTGTCGGAACTGGGGCTCGACCAAGTGCACCTGGCGTCGAACTCGGTCTCGGTGCAGCTCAACTGGCTGCGCCAGGGTGGCGGGGTCGGGATCGTGCATGACTTTGCGCTGCCCTTCGCGCCAGAGTTGCGCAAGGTGCTCGACCACGAGATCTCGCTGACCCGCGCCTTCTACCTGGTGCGCCATGCCGACGACCGGCGGCTCGACCGGATGAACCGCTTTGCCGCCGCGCTGGTGGCGGAAATGCGCGACGAAGTGGCCCGGCTCGAGGCTCTGGCAGAATAAGTCTTTAGGATTGCTTGACAGAAGAAGGCCTTGGGGGAAAGCTGAGGGGAACACGCAAGGCAAGGAGCACGTGATGCTGGTCCAGCAAATTCTCAAGTCCAAGGCAGATACGACGGTCTTCACCGTGTCTCCGGGCACCCTGGTCTCGGAGGCCGTGGCCATCCTCGCCGAAAAGCGCATCGGGACGGTGATCATCTCGGATGACGGCGGCAAGACCGCGTCGGGCATCCTGTCGGAACGCGACGTGGTGCGCGAGCTGGCCAAGAACGGCCCCGCCTGCCTGTCAGACAAGGTCGAGGATCACATGACCAGCAATCTCGAGACCACCACCCGCGACGAACAGGCCGACAACGTGCTGGCCCGGATGACCGAAGGCCGCTTCCGCCACATGCCGGTGGTCGAGGGCGGGGCGCTGGTCGGGCTGATCACGCTGGGCGACGTCGTCAAGGCGCGGCTGTCGGAACTGGCGATGGAGAAGGACGCGCTGGAAGGCATGATCATGGGGCATTAGGTCCAAGATCGCGACGCGATCCGAGGATGCGGTTGACTTTGCGCCATCCGGCGCGGCATTCATCCGCCCAGTGACACGACCCGAACGGCGGACCTTCCATGCGCATCGGCCTTTATCCCGGCACCTTCGACCCGATCACCGAAGGCCATATCGACATCATCCGCCGCGCGACCGTTCTGGTCGATCGGCTGGTCATCGGCGTCGCGATCAACCGCGACAAGGGCCCCTTGTTCACGCTCGAAGAGCGGGTGGCGATGATCGAGCGCGAATGCGCCGTGTTGTCCGAGCAGACTGGCGTCGAGATCGTGGTGCATCCCTTCGAGAACCTGCTGATCGACTGCGCCCGCGATGTCGGCGCCGCGGTGATCGTGCGCGGCCTGCGGGCGGTGGCGGATTTCGAATATGAATTCCAGATGGTCGGGATGAACCGGGCGCTCGACGATTCCATCGAGACGGTCTTTCTGATGGCCGAGGCGCGGCATCAGGCGATTGCCTCGAAGCTGGTCAAGGAAATCGCGCGGCTGGGCGGTGACGTGAGCAAGTTCGTCACACCGGCGGTGCATGACGCCCTGACCGAGCGCTTTTCCAAATAAAAACGCCCCAGGGTGGCCGGGGCGCGGGGTCTTTCAGGCTGCGGTGTGACGCATCAGGCGCCATAGACCGCCCGCGCCGCGATCCGATCTGCATCGAACCGGTCGATGTTCAGGTCTTCGGCAATCTCGCGCGGCAGGTTGCGGAGTTCACTGGCAGTGCGACGGTAGGCCAGGTGTTTCTGGACGCGGGCGCGCAGGGTGGTGATGTTCTGTGTCATGTGACGTTCCTTGGTTTGATCTGTCTGGCGCGTCTCTGCGCCGGTTACAGGAGGGATATGGGGGGTATTGCCAACGGAACAATCGCCGGGGCTGCATTGCCGCTATGCATCAGGTGCACGGGGCAGGGCGTTGGTCTGCAAGGGAAAATCCGGCTGGTTCGGTTCAGGCGCGGGATCAAGGCCGCAGGCCGGCGGGCCATTGCCGATGCGCCCCCCGGCACGACGATTGGTTAAACGTCAGCGCATCACTCATTCAATGCGCGCCAGTGGCCGGGATAAAATGCGCAGACCCAAAGTTGGCTCGCCGCACCGCGGCCCGTCGATGGCGCGTCTTGTGCCCTAGGTCTGACGCCCCGGCGCGGAACAAGGCCGCAGGCCGCCGCCCCGCGGCCCGGTGATGGCGCGGCTCATCTCTCAAAACGAAACCGCCCCCGCAGGCGACCTGCGGGGGCGGTTCCTCACTCGACAGGTGTCAGCCTCAGATCAGCTTGCCCATCGCAACGGCGGTATCGGCCATGCGGTTGGAGAAGCCCCATTCGTTGTCATACCAGCTCAGGATCCGCACCATGGTGCCTTCCATGACCTTGGTCTGGTCGCAATGGAACACCGAGGAATGCGGGTCGTGGTTGAAATCCGACGACACCAGCGGCTTGTCGGTATAGCCGAGGATGCCTTTCAGCGGGCCGTCTGCCGCCGCGCGGATCGCGTTGTTGATCTCTTCGACCGAGGTCTCGCGCGCGGCCTCGAAGGTCAGGTCGACAACCGAGACGTTGGGCGTCGGAACCCGGATCGCCACGCCGTCGAGCTTGCCGTTGAGCTCGGGCAGCACCAGACCCACGGCCTTGGCGGCACCGGTCGAGGTCGGGATCATCGACAGCGCCGCGGCGCGGGCGCGGTAGAGGTCCTTGTGCATCGTGTCCAGCGTCGGCTGGTCGCCGGTGTAGCTGTGGATCGTGGTCATGAAGCCGCGTTTGATGCCGATCTCGTCGTTCAGCACCTTGGCCACCGGCGAGAGACAGTTGGTGGTGCAGGACGCGTTCGAGACGATCAGGTCGTCGCCGGTCAGCGTGTCGTGGTTGACGCCATAGACGATGGTCTTGTCGGCATCCTTGCCCGGCGCCGAAATCAGCACCCGCGAGGAACCATTGTCGAGATGCGCCTGGCAGGCCTCTTTCGAGGTGAAGATGCCGGTGCATTCCAGCACGACATCGACGTCTTTCCAGGGCAGGTCGGCAGGGTTGCGCTCGGCGGAGACGCGCATCTTGCCGCGGCCGACGTCGATCCAGTCGTCACCGGTGGTCACCTCGGCCGGGAAACGGCCGTGCACGCTGTCGAATTGCAGCAGGTGCGCATTGGTTTCGACCGGGCCCAGATCGTTGATGGCCACGACTTCGATGTCGGTCCGGCCGCTTTCGATGATGGCGCGCAGAACGTTGCGGCCGATGCGTCCAAATCCGTTGATGGCAACTTTAACAGCCATGATAATCTCCTAGCTTCGCGCAAAGTGGCAGGGCAGACGGGGCCGCCCGACGATTCCGGTTTCCGTTAACGCTAACAAACTCATTTGGCCTCCAGAGTCAACGCCGGCCTCAGCGCCAGAAGGCGACCCAATCCAGCAGCGTCAGGAATTTCTTGGCCAGAAACAGAAAGTTCTCGGTGCCGGTCAAGGCATAGGTCGCCCCGATGGCGACCAGAATGGACAGTCCCAGATAGAGGGCAATTCGGTTTGTCATGGCGACCGGCTCCGCTTTGCGGTCAGCCTGCCGCAAGGTGACGCACGGGGCAACCGGCAAATTTGGCACTAGGCGCATCAGCGGATCGGTGGCACCCTCTCAGGTATATTTGATCGCTTCGAGGATACCGTCATGAGAGATTTTATCGGCGCCCTGGCGCTTGCCTCCCTTGCCGCGCTGCCGGCTCTGGCCCGGCAGGCCACCGACGACGTCGCCCCAGAGGCCGAGGTCGAGGTTTCCACCGCCTTCGAGAGCCTCTCGGCCGAGGCCCGGGCCGCGATGGAGGCCAAGTCCGCCGGCCAGCCGGTCACGGCGCAGGACTGGATGGTGGTGGCCGCCAACCCGCTGGCGGTCGAGGCCGGGGCAGAGGTTCTGGCCAATGGCGGCACGGCAGCGGATGCCATGGTGGCGGTGCAGGCGGTTCTGGGGCTGGTCGAGCCGCAATCCTCGGGCCTCGGCGGCGGTTCCTTCCTCGTCTGGTATGACGGCCAGAGCGGCCAGATCACCACGCTCGACGGCCGCGAGACCGCGCCGCTGGCCGCCACGCCGCGGCTGTTCCAGACCGCCGAGGGCGAGCCGCTGGGCTTCTTCGATGCGGTGGTCGGCGGGCTCTCGGTCGGCACGCCGGGCACGCCGCGGCTGATGGAGGTGGCGCATCGCCGCTGGGGCAAGGCCAACTGGGGGGACCTCTTCGGGCAGGCCATCGTGTATGCCACCGAAGGTTTCCCGGTCTCGCCGCGGCTGGCCGAGCTGATCGCCGCCGATGCCGACCGGCTGGGCCGCTTCCCGGACACGGCCGAATATTTCATGCCCGAAGGCCGCCCGCTGGTCGAAGGCAACATCCTGTTCAACAACGCCTATGCCGACACCCTGCGCCGGATCGCCGAGGGCGGGGCGGATGCCTTCTACACCGGGCCCGTGGCCGAGGACATCGTCGCCACCGTGCGCAATGCCGAGGGCAACCCCGGGGTGCTTTCGACCACCGACTTGGCGCTCTATCAGGTCAAGGAGCGGCCGGCGGTCTGCGTGCCCTACCGCGCGCATGAGGTCTGCGGCATGGGGCCGCCGTCGTCCGGCGCGCTGACCGTCGGGCAGATCCTCGGGATGCTGGAGCATTACGACCTGGCCGCGCTTGGCGCCGAGTCGGCAGAGGCCTGGCGGCTGATCGGCGATGCCTCGCGTTTGGCCTTTGCCGACCGTGGCCGCTACATGGCCGACAGCGATTTCGTGCCGGTGCCGGTGGGCGGGCTGGTCGCCGCGCCGTATCTGGAGGAACGCTCCAAGCTGCTGTCGGGCGACGATGCCCTGCCAGAGGTCAGCCCCGGCACGCCGGAATATGACCACGCGCTGCTTTGGGCCGATGACGAGAGCCTCGAGCTGCCCTCGACCTCGCATATCTCGATCGTCGACAGCATGGGCAATGCGCTGTCGATGACCACCACCATCGAAAACGGCTTCGGCTCACGACTCTTCGTGCGGGGCTTCCTGCTCAACAACGAGTTGACCGACTTCTCCTTCCGCACCCATTCCGACGGCATGCCGATTGCCAACCGGGTGGCGCCGGGCAAGCGGCCGCGCTCGTCGATGTCGCCGACCATCGTGCTCAAGGACGGTGCGCCGGTGCTGGTGACCGGCAGCCCTGGCGGCAGCCGGATCATCGGCTACGTGGCGCAATCGATCATCGCGGTGCTCGACTGGGGGATGGACGTGCAGCAGGCGGTGGCCATGCCGCATCTGGTCAACCGCTTCGGCACCTATGACGTCGAAGAGGGCACCACCGCGGCCAATCTGACCACCGCGCTTGAAGAGCTGGGTTTCGAGGTCAGTGCCCGCGGGCTCACGTCAGGCCTGCATGCGATTTCGCTGGGCGAGACCCTGTCTGGCGGGGCGGACCCGCGTCGGGAAGGTATTGCTCTGGGGCAGTGACCTCCGGCGCCCCCGCGCCATTGAGAAGCGGCGCCTGCATCAGGTCTTCGATCAGCAGACTGAGCAGCGCGCCGCGACCGGCCACACCGGCCTTGCGATAGATCGCGTTGAGCTGCGATTTGACCGTTCCCTCGGCCGAGCCACGATGGCCGGCGATCTCGGGGATGGTCAGCCCCTTGAGGGTGAAGAGCGCCACGTCACGTTCCGCCGGGGTCAGCGCCCAGGCCTCGAAATGGCGCTCCATGACCTCGTGCAATTCTCCGGCGGCAATGCTGACCTGGCGTTGAAGCGCGCTCTGGCTCTGCAGCAACATGCGCAGGTAACGCAGCTGGAAGAAGATCGCCAGAACCAGCGTCAGGGTGATCAGCGCCTCGGGGATGAAATCGGCCTCTCCGGGCGCGCGCCAGCCTTCGGTCCAGGCGTCGTAGAGGATATCGCCGACGAAATACCCGACGCTAAGGATTTGCGCCAGGATTGCCAGCGCGAGGGTGCGCGGCCGTTGGGTCGAGGTCAGGGCCATTGTCCCAGTATAGGTCATCGGGCAGGGGTTTGACACCGCTCAGCACCGCCCAAACCAGGTTGACCCGGTAGTGCAGGCTGGCCCAGAGGAGACCGGCCATATAGGCGGCGAGCGTGACGGCGAACACCAGCGTCAGGGCCTCGTGCAGCGGCTCCAGCGTCGTCTGCGCGCTCATCGCCATCGCCGCACCGCTGAGCACCAACAGGGCCAGCGTTGCCAGCAGGACAAGGCTCATGGCCGCGCCGATGGGCGAGGGTCCGAGGTCGTAGCGCTTCTCACTCTGCATCAGGTCGGCGATCTGGAGGCGGATCTCGTCGCGCCCGGGCCAGAGCGCCGCCAACGACGCGCTGTGCGGTCCCACCAGCCCCCAGAGCAGCCGCAGGATCAGGCAGAGCCCGAGGGTGGCCCCGGCCAGCATATGCGCGCTGCCATCGTCCTCGGTGACAAGGGCGGCGAGGGTGCTGGCGATCAGCACCCAGCGCAGCGCCAGCTGCAGAGGGTCGCAGGTGCGAAAGGCTCTGGTCGGCGAAAGGAGGGCATGCGGCATGGGGCGTCCTGCGGATGGGGTCTGACACTGCCCTGACACTGCCGTGTGACAGTTTCATGAGACATCACCCAAAGAGGCAAAATCACCGGCTATAACTTTGGTTCACCGCCGGGTTTCCGCCCTGACCCCGGCACCCACGCATGAAAAAGCCCGCCGGAGCAACCGGCGGGCGTCATCAGTCGTGCTGAGGGAAAATCAGTGCAGCAGCCGGCCCATGGCGGCGGCGACATCGGCCATGCGCACCGAAAAGCCCCATTCGTTGTCGTACCAGGCCAGCACCCGTACGGTGCGGCCGCCGACAACCTTGGTCTGGTCGGGGGCAAAGATCGAGCTTTGCGGCGTGTGGTTGAAATCGATGCTCACCTTGGGCTCGGGGTCATAGCCCAGCACCGCGCCCATGTGGCCGGCAGCGGCCTCGCGGACGATCTCGTTGACGTCTTCGACGGTGACATCCTTGCCGGCCTCGAAGGTCAGGTCGACGGCCGAGACATTCGGCGTCGGCACCCGCATCGCGGTGCCGTCGAGCTTGCCCTTGAGGTTGGGCAGCACTTCGCCAAGCGCCTTGGCCGCGCCGGTCGAGGTCGGGATCATCGCCATGGCGGCAGCGCGGGCGCGGTAGAGGTCCTTGTGGCGGCGGTCCAGCGTCGGCTGGTCGCCGGTGTAGCTGTGGATCGTGGTCATGATGCCGCGCTCGATGCCGATCGCCTCGTCCAGCACCTTGGCCAGCGGCGCCAGGCAATTGGTGGTGCAGGACCCGTTCGAGATCATCGTGTCGCCGGGGATCAGGTCGCGGTGGTTGACGCCGTAGACCACGGTCTTCTGCACGTTCTTGGCCGGCGCCGAGATCAGCACCGATTTCGCGCCGCGCTTCTTGTGGACCTCGGCCTTGGCGCCGTCGTTGAACTGGCCGGTGCATTCCAGCACCACGTCGCAGCCCGACCAGTCAAGCTCGGAGGGATCATAGGTCGAGAACATCTCCATCGGGCCGCGGCCGAGGTCCATGGTGCCATTGGCGACCTTCACCTCGCCGGGGAACCGGCCATGGATGCTGTCATAGCGCAGAAGGTGTGCCGAGGTCTCGAGCGGGCCGGTGGCATTGATCTTGACCACCTGCACATCATTGCGCGCGCTTTCGGCGATATGCGCCAGCGTGCAGCGGCCGATGCGGCCAAATCCGTTGATCCCGACAGTGACAGTCATCCGATTTCTCCTGCGCGTTTCCTTGCGGGTGGTGATACCGAGCAGGCGCAGCATGTCAAAGGGAAATGCCAGTATTTCCAATGTGATAGCGTTAACCGTGGCGGCTGGGCGCATGGTGGCGCTAACCTGTTTGCGCTATCCCGCCATGGTGGCGATAACATCGGTCGCGGGACATTTCAGGCGGCGCGCTAGGTTGCCGGGGATGAGGACTCACCTGGACAATCTCGCCGTGTTCATCGGCCGCCTGCTGATCGCCGCGCTGTTTCTCGGCGGCGCGGTGCAGAAGGCGTCGAGCCCCGAGGGTGCGATGGCCTTGCTCGCAGGTTGGCAACTGCCCGTCTGGCTGATCTGGCCGGCGCTGGTGTTCAATGCGCTGGCGGGTATCGCGCTGCTTCTCGGCGTCTGGACCCGGCCGGTGGCCTTCCTTCTGGCGGCTTACTGCGGCGTGACCTCGGTCTTTCACTACCTGCCGGAGGACCCCTGGCAGATGACCATCTTCGTCAAGAACTGGGCGATTGCGGGCGGTTGTCTGGTGCTTGCGGTGCACGGACCGGGGGCTTGGGCCTTGCAGAGGGGCGGCTGACCTCTACATTGCCCCCCAGGCTTTGCGGGAGAATGACATGAGCGGGTTGCTGGCGCTGTTGGACGATGTGGCGGGAATTGCCAAGGTGGCGGCGGCCTCGATCGATGATATCGCGGGGCAGGCGGCCAAGGCCGGGGCCAAGGCCGCCGGCGCGGTGATCGACGATGCCGCGGTGACGCCCAAGTACCTCACGGGGTTCGAGCCGGCGCGCGAACTGCCCATCGTCTGGCGCATCGCGCGCGGCTCGCTGATCAACAAGCTGGTGTTCCTCTTGCCCGCCGGTCTGGCGCTCTCGGCCTTTGCACCCTGGCTGATTGCGCCCTTGCTGATGCTGGGCGGGGCCTACCTCTGTTTCGAGGGGGCTGAGAAGCTTGCCCATGCACTGGGCTTCGGGGCCGAGCATGGCGGGCCGGACGGCAGTCACCTGAACAAGGACCCGGCGCATTTGGAAGAGGAAAAGGTCAAGGGCGCGATCAAGACCGACTTCATCCTCTCGGCCGAGATCATGACCATCGCGCTGGCCGCGATCCCGCCCAGTTCCTTCTGGATGGAGGCGGCGACGCTGGCGACGGTGGCGGTGGGCATCACGCTGGCGGTCTATGGCGCGGTGGCGCTGATCGTGAAGGCCGATGATCTGGGCATCCTGATGGCCGCCAAGGGCCGGCTGAGCCTGACCCGCGCGCTGGGCCGCGGCATCGTCGTGGCAATGCCGTACTTCATGAAGCTGCTGATGGTTGTGGGCACCGCCGCGATGCTCTGGGTCGGTGGCTCGATCATCGTGCACGGGCTGGCCGAGATGGGCTGGCACGGGCCGGAAGAGGTGATCCACCACTACGCCGTGGCCTTTGCCGACATCGGCCCCGAGAACTGGCGCGGGGCGCTGGAGTGGATCGGCAAGGCGGCAATCGACGGCCTGCTGGGGCTGGCGCTTGGGGTGGTGCTGATCCCGGTCGGCACCAAGGTGATCGCGCCGGTCTGGAACCGGGTGTTCAGCAAGGCCTGAGACGCGGCGCTCAGGCCGCGTCCTCCTCGGCCTCTTCCTTCGACAGGTCCTCGATTGCCATGGCCGAGGTGAAGCCATGCAGCAGGGTCGAGATCAGGATGGTGAAGCCCACCAGCGCCCAGAGCCGGTGCTCGTCGAGGAACTCGATCTTGCCGGCGGCATAGGCCAGGTAATAGATCGAGCCGATGCCGCGCACGCCGTAGATCGCCACCACCCAGCGATCCCGCCCCTTGATCCGCGTGCCCAGCAATGACAGCCAGCCGATCAGCGGCCGCACCAGCAGGATCAGTGCAAGCGCAATGCCGGCATCGGTCCAGCTCAGACCGGTCAAGAGCGCCGGCAGCACCGCGCCGAGGCCCACCAGCAGCACCGCGGTCAGCGCATGTTCCAGCGCCTGGGTGAAGTCGTGCAGGCGGCGGTGGAAGTCGTGGTCGGCCTCGATCCGGCGCAGGGTCAGGCCCATGACCGCCACGGCAATGAAGCCGTAGCCTTCGACCAGTTCCGTGCTGCCATAACACAGCAGCACCCCGGCCAGCGCCACCACGCCAGAGGCGGTGTCGGCCAGCGTCCGGCCGCGCGGGAGCACAAAAAGCACCTGGCCCAGCGCCCAGCCGCCGGCCGCGCCCATCGCCACCCCGGCGGCAATGCGCCAGCCCACGTCCTGCAACAGCCATTCCAGCCCCCAGTTGCCGATCAGCGTGCCCTGCGCCGCCACGGCGAGGCCCATGTAGACAAAGGGAAAGGCCAGCCCGTCGTTCATCGCCGCCTCGGTGGTCAGGGCAAATCGCACCGGGTGTTCGCCACCTTCGAGCGGCGGGCCGACCTGAACGCCGCCGGCCAGAACCGGGTCGGTGGGCGCCAGCACCGCGCCCAGAAGGATCGCGGCGGCAATGGTCATGCCGGCAAAGACATGGCCCATGACAGCCACGGCAAGGATGGTCAGCGGCATCGCCACCGCCAGAAGCCGCACGGTGGGCGCCCAGCGGCGCAGCGAAGACAGGTTGTCGATCCGCAGACCGGTGGCAAAGAGCGCGATGATCACGGTCAGCTCGGCGACGATCTCCCAGGGGTGGGGATTGCTGCGCGGATCGGGCAGGGCGGGCAGGCCGGGCACCACGGCAAAGGCCAGCATGCCCAGCAGGATCAGCAGCCCCGGCGCGGCCGGTTCCCGGCGTGTCACCCAGCGCGGCAGCCAGTGGGCCAGGATGATCACCCCGCCGATCGCCGTAAGCAGGAAGTGATATCCGGAGAGCCCGAAAAAGCCGCTGTCGTTCATGGGTCGAACCTCGTGCTGAGAAACGGCCACGCACGGAACGCACGGGGGCCTTCCGCAAACAAACGGGCCGGGAGCGCTTGCAGTTCCCTGCGCCGCTCCCGGCCCGTCATGGTGTGTCGGCCCCCGAGAGGGGCCGGAGCGCCGTGGATCAGCCCAGCAGAGCCTTGACCTTGGCCACCACCGCATCGGCGGTGATGCCGAAGTGCTCGTAAAGCTCCTCGGCCGGGGCGGAGGCGCCGAAGCTGTCCATGCCGACGAAATCGGCCTTGGCCTCGCGGCCGCGCTCGCCCAGCAGCCAGCGATCCCAGCCGCCGGCGCGCAGGCCGGCCTCGATGCCGACGCGGACCGGGCCGCCTGGCAGAACGCGCTTGCGATAGCTCTCGTCCTGCTGCGCAAAGAGCTCCATGCAGGGCATGGAGACGACGCGCACGCCGATGCCCTCGGCCTGCAGCGCCTCGCGCGCCTTGAGCGCGATCTCGACCTCGGAACCAGAGGCGATCAGGATCACCTCGCGCTTGCCTTCGGCATCGGCCAGCACATAGGCGCCCTGAGAGACCATGTTCTTGGTCTTGTGCTCGGTGCGCACGGTCGGCAGGCCCTGACGGGTCAGCGACAGCACCGACGGCGTCTTCTGCTGGGTCAGCGCGATTTCCCAGGCCTCGGCGGTTTCCACCGTGTCGGCCGGGCGGAACACCAGCGTGTTGGGCGTGGCGCGCGAAATCGCCAGATGCTCGACCGGCTGGTGGGTCGGGCCGTCTTCGCCCAGACCGATGCTGTCATGGGTCATGACATAGACCACCGGCTGCTGCATCAGCGCCGACAGGCGCATCGCGGGGCGGGCATAGTCGGTGAAGCACATGAAGGTGCCGCCGTAGGGGCGCACGCCGCCATGCAGCGCCATGCCGTTCATCGCCGAGGCCATGCCGTGTTCGCGAATGCCGTAATAGACATAGCGGCCGCCCCGGTTGTCGACGTCGAAGGTGCCGAGATCGCCGGTCTTGGTGTTGTTCGAACCGGTCAGGTCGGCCGAGCCGCCAATGGTTTCGGGCATGATCGGGTTGATCACCTCGAGCACCATTTCCGAGCTCTTGCGAGTTGCCGCCTTGGGCTTTTCCTCGCTGACCTGCTTCTTGAGCGCCTTGATGGTGGCCGAGAGCTTCTTGGGCGCCTCGCCAGTCATCTGACGCTCGAATTCCTTCTGCTTGGTGCCCGAAGCGGCGGCAAGACGCGCTTCCCAGTCACCACGCGCCGCGGCGCCGCGGCTGCCGATCTCTTCCCAGGCGGATTTGACGTCGGCGGGCACTTCGAAGGGACCGTAGGGCCAGTCGTAGACTTCCTTGGCAGCCTTCAGCTGCTCGGGATCGGTCAGCGCACCGTGGCCCTTGGAGGTGTCCTGCGCGGCATGACCCAGCGCGATGTGGGTCTTGCAGGCGATCATCGAGGGCAGGTCGGATTTCTTGGCGGCGGCGATGGCGGCGTCGATTTCCTCGGGGTTGTGACCGTCGATCTCCTGAACGTGCCAGCCGGCGGCCTCGAAGCGGGCCTTCTGGTCGGTGCGGTCGGACAGCTCGACCTTGCCGTCGATGGTGATGTTGTTGTCGTCCCAGAAGACGATGAGCTTGGACAGCTTCTGGCGCCCGGCGAGGCCGATGGCCTCGTGGCTGACGCCTTCCATCAGGCATCCGTCACCGGCGATCACATAGGTGTAGTGGTCGACCAGCTTGGCACCGAAGCGGGCGCGCAGATTTTCCTCGGCCATGGCGAAACCGACCGAATTGGCAATGCCCTGGCCTAGCGGGCCTGTGGTGGTCTCGATCGCCTTGGCGAGGAAGTTCTCCGGGTGACCGGCGGTCTTGGCGCCGAGCTGGCGGAAGTTCTTGACCTGGTCGAGGGTGATCTCGGCGTCGCCGGTGAGATAGAGCAGCGAATAGAGCAGCATCGAGCCGTGGCCGGCCGACAGGATGAACCGGTCGCGGTCGGGCCATTCGGGGTTGGCGGCGTCGAATTTCAGGTGCTTTTCGTACAGGACGGTGGCGACGTCGGCCATGCCCATCGGCATGCCGGAGTGCCCGGAATTGGCCGCATGCACCGCATCGAGGGTCAGGGCACGGATCGCCGCCGCTTTCTTCCAATGGTCGGGATGAGCAGTTTTCAACGCGTCGATATCCAAGGGGGCGTTCCTTCTGTGCTGTGGTTGACTGCTGAATAGCAGCCGTTCCGCAGAGTTCAAGGCGGCGTGAACTCTGTCTTGTAAGTGCTTGATGTCAATCGGGGCGCATTTTTCCACAGGGTTGGCTAAACTCGGCCGGAATGACCCCTCGCAGTGATTCGCGGGGGGCAAGGCATGGGGTGCCGCAGGCAACGGCCTTGGCGGCAGAAAGGAAAGGCAGCAGGTATGGCCGACATCGAGGAGTTGCAGCGCAGATTGACGGCTGCGATCGACCGGATCGGAACAGGGGTGGAGCAGCTTGACGCTGCCGCACAAACGCCCGCCGACACGGTGGATATCGAGGCATTGCAGGCAAGGGTGAGCGCGGCCGAGACCGCGCTCGAGGAAGAGCGCATCGCCGGTCAGCAGCGCGAGGAACGGATCAAGGCGCTGCACGCCAAGCTCGAGGACGCCGAGGCGACAGTCACGGCGCAGCGCGCCCGGATCGAGGATGCCGAGGCCACGGTCAAGGCGCGGATGGACGCGCAATCCGAGGCGACCGCCCAGGTCGATCTCGAATTGCAGCGCCTGCGCAAGGCCAACGAGCAGCTGCGCGCCAACAACCGCGCCCTGCGCGACGCCAACAAGGCGGGTCTTGCCGATCCGCATCTGATCAACACCGGCATGATCGCCGAGCTCGAGGCGCTCAACGCCGCCCGCTCGGCCGAGACCGCCGAGGCCGAGGCGATTGCCGCGGCCTTCAAGCAGCTTCTGCCCGGTGACGCCAAGAGGGAGGACGCCTGATGCCCGAAGTTTCGATCACCATCGGCGGACGCAGTTTCGACGTTGCCTGCCAGCCCGGTGAAGAGCACTTCCTGCACGCCGCCGCCGGCATGCTGGACACCGAGGCGCGGGTGCTGTCCGACCAGATCGGCCGCCTGCCTGAATCGCGGATGCTGCTGATGGCCGGGCTGATGCTCGCCGACAAGACCGCCGGGCTCGAGGACAAGGTGCGCGAGCTCGAGGACAAGATCGCCGAGCTTGGCGCCGAGACCGAACGCCTGCGCAACGCGCCTTCGCCCGAGCCCGAGCGCATCGAGGTGCCAGTGGTGCCCGGCGCCGTGGTCGACACCCTCGCCGAGCTGGCCGCTCGGGCGGAAGCGGTGGCCGATCAGGTGGAAGCGAAAGCGCGGGCTGATTGACGGTGGTGCTGTCCCGGACCTAATCCGGGACAGCACCGTCTGGCAGGAGGCCCCGGGTCAAGCCCGGGGCGGCGGTGAACCGAATATTGAGTGTAGCGAAACGCCGTCCCGGACCTGATCCGGGACCTCACCGCCCGCCAAGAGGCCCCGCGCCAAGCCCGGGGCGCGACATGGCCAGCCTCAGCCGTTGGCTTCGCGGATCTTCTCGGCGGCGTCCTTGTCAAACGCGACGCCGTTCTGCTCCAGCATGGTGTCGAGCTCGCCCGACAGGGTCATCTCGGTGATGATGTCGCAGCCGCCGACGAACTCGCCCTTGACGTAGAGCTGCGGGATGGTCGGCCAGTCGGAGAATTCCTTGATCCCCTGGCGCAGACCGTCATCGGCCAGAACGTTCACGTCCTTGAAATTCACGCCCATGTAGTTCAGCACGCCGGCGACGCGGCTGGAGAACCCGCATTGCGGCATCTCCTTGGTGCCCTTCATGAACAGCACGACGTCGTTTTCAGTAACGGTCTGCTGGATGGTGTCCTTGACTTGGGTCATTTGTCTTTTCCCTTCGGAATGAAACGTTTGGCATATTCCTGCGGATCGCGCGGCACCTTGTAAGAGCGGCTCTGACCGCCCAGGCCCGAGGAGTAATGCGAATGCAGGGTGTGATATCCCTTGCCGGGCTCGGAGCCGCGGCCCTTGTTCTGGTCGTCCTCGCGGATCGCGCGCCGGGCCAGCAGCAGGGTCACCCCGACAATCGCCAGTACCAGCACGATGATCCCGAGCACGTCCATGATGCTAGTCCGGCGCGCGGGTGGTGAGCGCCAGCGCGTGCAGCTCGCCACTGTCGAGCTTGGCGCGGATGGCGGCATTGACGGCGCGCTGCTGCTGCACGCGGTTCATGCCGCGAAAGCTCTCGTCGACCACTTCGGCGGCGAAATGCTGGCCGTCATCGCCCTGAACGATGATCTTGGCATCGGGAAAGCTCTGGCGGATCAGCTGTTCGATTTCGTGGGCATTGATCGGCATGGATTGTCCTTTGGTCCTTTGGGTCGAAAGGTAAGTGTGGCGCCGGGCGATGGCAAGTGGCGGCCGTGCATCGGATTCGCGGTCAGGGGTGCAGGATGCGGGCCAGCCCGCGGGCCTCGATCCGCCGCAAGTCCTGCGCGTAACGCTCTGACATGGCGGTCTTTTCGGCCTCGCTCCACGGCTCGAAGGGCGGATTGTCCGCACCCTTGGGAAAGCGGCGCAGCGCCTCGGCGGTGGTTTCCCGGGTCACCTCGCCGACCTCGGCCAGATAGTCGAGGGCCCGGGCCGAGAAGCCGTGATTGGCGGCGCTGTCCTGCAGGGTCACGTCGGCGGCGGCCGACCCCATGCTCTGGCGCAGGACAGCAGGCGCGACACCCGGGTAATCCTCGTATCGCCAGAGGAAAAGTGGTGCCTCACCAAGGGCTTGTCGGAGCTTCTTCACCAGGCGCAGCCAGGAGACTTCGGTGACGTCAGTGGCGCCCAGATAGTCGCGGAACGGGCGGAAGGCATGGCCTTTCATGTGCTCCTGCCAGGCCGAGACGAGAAACCCCGCGGGGTTGCGCACCGCCATGCCGACCTGAATGTCATGCTCCGGAAAGAGATCGAGCAGCCGCCTGACGCGCGGTGGCGCGAATGTGTAGAGCTGGCTGTCCTTGAGCGCGATCTCGGGGGCGAGCGAGGCGCTGAGGATGTTCTCGTTCATCAGCACCACGGTCTCGGCGGTGCCGGCGTGTTTCTGCAGGAAGCCCTCGGCGGCCAGCCCCAGCAGGTCGGGATCGGCGCGGCCGCGCAGCAGGTCCGAGAGAGGCAGCAGCGTGCCGCCGATCGGCATCGGGCCGATGATGCCGACCCCGACCTTGGCCAGTGGCGCCTTTTGCGCCACCAGCGAGCGTTGCAGATGGGTCGAGGCGGTCTTGTGCGCGCCGATCAGAAAGGTCAGCCGCCGCCGCATCGGCTTTATCCGAAGAGCGTTGGCAGGGTGGCGCGAGAGATCTCGCGCAGGTCCGCCAGACCGATGCTGGAGCTGCCGATCACCACGTCGCTGCCGGTGAACTTGCCGACCGAGACCAGCGGCACATCGGCCTGACCGGCAGCGCTCATCAGCGCCTCGGCCTGGTCGAAGTTGCAGGCGATCAGGTAGCGGCCCTGATCCTCGCCAAAGAGCCCCGGTGTGTCACTGAGCGAGAGGGTGACGCCGACGTCACCGGCCTCGGCCAGCTCATAGGCCGCCAGCGCCAGACCGCCGTCGGAGATGTCGGTGCAGGCGGTGATCCATTCGCGGTTGTCGCGGATGAAATCGCCGGCCTTCTTCTCGGCGTCGAGGTCGACATGCGGCGCGTCGCCATCGGTGCGGTTGAAGACCTCGGCCAGCAGCGCCGAGCGGCCAAGGTGGCCTTCGGCGGCACCCAGCATCAGGAGCACATGGCCCTCGCGCGGGACACCGGTGATGGCCTGCTCGGCATTCTCGATCAGGCCCACCGCGCCGATGGTCGGCGTCGGCAAGATCGCTGTGCCGTCGGTCTCATTATAAAGAGAGACGTTGCCCGACACGATCGGCATGTCGAGCGCGGCGACCGCCTCGCCGATGCCCTTGATGGCGCCGACGAACTGACCCATGATCTCGGGCTTTTCGGGGTTGCCGAAGTTGAGATTGTCCGTCGTTGCCAGGGGCTTGGCGCCCACGGATGTCAAGTTGCGATAGGCTTCGGCCACCGCCTGCTTGCCGCCTTCGACCGGGTTGGCCTGGACATAGCGCGGGGTCACGTCGGAGGTAAAGGCCAGCGCCTTGCCGGTGCCGTGCACCCGGATCAGCCCGGCGCCAAAGCCCGGCGTGCGGATGGTGTCGGCCATGACCTGGCTGTCATATTGCTCGTAGACCCAGTTGCGCGCGGAATAGTTGGGCGATGCCAGCAGCGCCTTGAGCCCGTCGATGCCGTCGATCTCGGGCACGTCGGCCAGCGGCTCGGCGGCCGGGGTCTCCACCCAGGGGCGGTCGTATTCCGGCGCGGTCGAAGCCAGCTGCGACAGCGGCAGGTCGGCCTTGCTCTCGTTGTTGTGCATGATGAGGAAACGGTCCTCGGCGATGGTCTCGCCGACGATGGCAAAGTCGAGGTCCCATTTGTCGAAGACGGCCTTGGCCTCGGCTTCCTTTTCCGGGCGGAGGACCATGAGCATGCGCTCCTGCGACTCCGAGAGCATCATCTCGTAGGCGGTCATGTTCTCTTCGCGCACCGGCACCTTTTCGAGGTCGAGGCGAATGCCCAGCTTGCCCTTGTCGCCCATCTCGACGGCCGAGCAGGTGAGGCCGGCGGCGCCCATGTCCTGGATCGAGATCACCGCGCCGGTCTGCATCAGCTCCAGCGTCGCTTCCATCAGGCGTTTCTCGGTAAAGGGATCGCCGACCTGAACGGTGGGGCGCTTTTCTTCGATGGTGTCGTCGAACTCGGCGCTGGCCATGGTGGCGCCACCAACGCCGTCACGGCCGGTCTTGGCCCCGAGGTAGACGACGGGCATGCCGACGCCGGACGCGGCGGAGTAGAAGATGGAGTCGGTCTCGGCCAGACCGGCGGCAAAGGCGTTGACCAGACAGTTGCCGTTGTAGGCCGGGTCAAAGCGCAGCTCGCCGCCGACGGTGGGCACGCCGAAACAGTTGCCGTAGCCGCCGACACCTTCGACCACGCCATTGACCAGACGCTTGGTCTTGGGGTGGCTGACCTCGCCAAAGCTGAGCGAGTTCATCGCCGCGATCGGCCGCGCGCCCATGGTAAAGACGTCGCGCAGGATGCCGCCGACGCCGGTCGCCGCGCCCTGGTAGGGCTCGATGTAGGAGGGGTGGTTGTGGCTCTCCATCTTGAAGACCACGCATTGGCCGTCACCGATGTCGACGATGCCGGCGTTCTCGCCGGGGCCGCAGATCACCTGAGGGCCCTCGGTGGGCAGGGTGCGCAGCCATTTCTTGGAGGATTTGTAGGAACAATGCTCGTTCCACATGGCGGAGAAGATGCCAAGCTCGGTAAAGCTAGGCTCACGCCCGATGATTTCGAGGATCCGCTCGTATTCATCCGGGCTCAGCCCGTGTGCAGCGATCAGATCGGGCGTGATGGCAGGCTCTTGCATTTCCGTTAAGTCCCCAGGCTCCGGTTTGCGCACCGTTTACGACATGGGCGTGACAGGGGCAATCGGGGTTTCACCGGTGCTCAAACCTGTTGCATCGGGTGCCCAGGTTTCGGGCAGCCAAAAAAAAGGCCGAGCACTAAGCTCGGCCATAGTCCAACAGGGAGGTATGAAGTCTGGCGCGATGCGCAATCAAACTTCATGAAGCTGAAATAAGTCGCAGGGCTGAGTCGATCAAGGAAATTCATGCCGCATGTGCAGCATAGTGGGTATGCGTTGCAAGCATACCTCACCTCGCGAATGCCGGATTCGCGGGCACGGGAAGGGGTTGGAAGACTGGAGTTCAGATGTTCTCACGCAGTTGACGACGGTGCGCGATGATTTCCTCCTGAACGAAATCCCTGAATGCTGCAATACGGCGAGATTGCCGCAACTCCTCGGGATATGCAAGGAAAACAGGGATTTCGCCGCTTTCTTCCTCGGGCAGGACGCGCACGGCGCGGGGGAAGTCCTCGATCACGTAGTGCGGCAGAACGCCGATACCGAGGTTGTTGATCACCGCCTGAAGCACGCCGAAATAGTTGTTCACGTTCAGCGTCGACTTCAGATCATAGGTCAGCAGGTGCTGAACAAAGACTTGACCGGCACCCACCTGGGTGGAATCGGTCCGCTGGCAGATCAACCGGTGTTTCTCCAGATCGGCGAGCGACTGCGGCGTGCCGTGCTGTTCGAGGTATTCGGGCGAGGCGTAGAGCCGCATCCAGACGCTCATCAACCGCTTGCGCACCAGATCGGCCTGGCTGGGCTCCTTCATGCGGATCGCCACGTCGGCCTCGCGCATCGGCAGGTCGAGCACGCGCTCCTCGAGCATCAGGTCGATATTGAGGTCGGGGTACTTCTCGTAGAGCTTGGCCAGCCGTGGCGCCAGCCAGAGCGAGCCGAAGCCGGTGGTGGTGGTCACGCGGAGCGAGCCGAAGACCTCTTCCTCGCTGTCGCGGATGCGCGCGGCGGCGGCTTCGAGCCGTTTGTTCATCGACGATGTGGCGTCGAACAGCAGCTCGCCCTGTTCGGTGAGAATCAGGCCCCGGGCGTGACGGTGGAACAGGGTGGTGTTCAGGCTCTCTTCCAGCGCACGAATCTGTCGGCTGACCGCAGATTGCGACAGATGAAGCACGTCCCCCGCATGGGTCAGGCTGCCGGCATCGGCCACTGCGTGAAATATTCTGAGTTTGTCCCAATCCATGGCCGTTCTTTCGTGTTCCCTGTCGCGCTCTATAGCAAGATATACCTCTAGACTGCCTAGATAACGCTAACATGGGAATGTCACGTAAAATTTCCCTCGTAAGGTCAGCAATTATGACCTAATATCGCGCTATACTCCAGCACGCACAGCACCTTGGGAGGGGTTCATGAGCCAGCAGAAAATTTCCCTGAATGACCGTTTCGATCTGTCGAAGTCGCCGGTCCTGTTAAACGGTACCCAGGCACTTGTCCGGCTGATGCTGTCGCAGAAAGCCCGTGACAAGGCCGCCGGCCACAACACCGCAGGCTATGTCACCGGCTATCGCGGCTCGCCGCTGGGCGCGGTCGATCTTCAGATGACCAAGGCGCAGAAGCTCCTGGCGCAGTCCGACGTGACCTTTAACCCCGGCCTGAACGAAGACCTCGCCGCCACGGCGCTCTGGGGCGCGCAGCAGGCCGAGCTGCGCGGCGAGGGCAAGTTCGACGGGGTCTTCGGCCTCTGGTACGGCAAGGGCCCCGGTGTGGACCGCTCCGGCGACGTGATGCGCCATGCCAACATGGCGGGCACCTCGGCGCTTGGCGGCGTGCTCATGGCGATGGGTGACGATCACACCGGCGAAAGCTCGACCGTGCTGCACCAGTCGGAATGGGCGCTGGTCGATGCCTACATGCCCGTCGTCTCGCCGGCCGGCGTGCAGGAGATCCTCGACTACGGGCTTTACGGCTTTGCGCTGTCGCGCTTCTCCGGTCTCTGGGTCGGGCTCAAGACAATGAAGGACACCATCGAGACCACCGCCGTGGTCGATGGCGATCCGTTCCGCAAATCCTTTGTCCTGCCCAAGTTCGACATGCCCGAGGGCGGGCTCAACATCCGGCTGGGCGACACCCCGCACGCCCAGGAAGCGCGGATGATCGACTACAAGCGCTTTGCCGCCGAGGCGTTTTCCCGCGCCAACAAGATGGACAAGCGGGTCTGGGGCAAACCCGGCGCGCGCATCGGCTTTGTCGCCGCCGGCAAGAACTGGCTCGACCTGCAGCACGCGCTGAGCCTGCTGAACATCCACGAGGACGAGGCCGAGCGGCTGGGCATCACCACCTACAAGGTGGGCCAGACCTTCCCGCTGGACATGCATTCCTTCCACGACTGGGCCGAGGGGCTCGACCTGATCGTCATCGTCGAGGAAAAGCGCAAGCTGATCGAGGTGCAGGTCAAGGAGGCGATCTTTGACGATCGCCAGGGCCGCCGGGTCTATGGCTGGTACAAGGGCGGGGCAGGCGGCATGCACCGCGACGAGCTTTTCCCGACGCGCGGCGCGCTCGACCCGATCTGGATCGCCGAGAAACTGGGCGACATCCTGATCGAAGAGGGCCGCGGCACCGATGGCATCCGCGCCGGCCTCGACGCCCTGCGGCAGGCCCGTGCCGGTGACAACGCCCAGGAAATCGCGGCGCGGCTGCCGTATTACTGCGCCGGCTGCCCGCACAACACCTCCACCAAGGTGCCCGACGGGTCGCGCGCCTATGCCGGCATCGGCTGTCACTACATGGTGCAATGGATGGACCGCGAGACCACCGGCTTCACCCACATGGGGGCCGAAGGCGCGAACTGGATCGGCGAGGCGCCGTTCTCCAACACCAACCACGTGTTCCAGAACCTGGGCGACGGCACCTACAACCACTCCGGCTCGCTGGCGATCCGCGCGGCCTTGGCGGCTGGCACCAACATCACCTACAAGATCCTCTACAATGACGCGGTGGCGATGACCGGCGGTCAGCCCAACGAAGGCGACCTCAGCCCCTATCGCATCGTCAACGAGCTGCAGGCGATGGGCGTCAAGAAGGTCTTCGTGGTCTATGATCAGAAGGAAGACGTCGACCTCGAGAAGTTCCCCACCGGTGTGGAAATCCACGAGCGCGACGAGATGGAAAGCGTGCAGAAGCAATGCCGCGAGATCGAGGGCGTCTCGGCCATCGTCTACATCCAGACCTGCGCCGCCGAGAAGCGCCGCCGGCGCAAGCGCGGCAAGTTCCCCGATCCGGACAAGCGGGTCTTCATCAACAAGGACGTCTGCGAGGGCTGCGGTGACTGCGGCGTGCAGTCCAACTGCGTGGCGATCGTACCGGAAGAGACCGAGCTGGGCCGCAAGCGGGCCATCGACCAATCGGCCTGCAACAAGGATTTCACTTGTCTCAAAGGGTTTTGCCCGTCGTTCCTCACCCTGGAAGGGGCCAAGGTCCGCAAAGGCGCGACCCGAGAGCTCGACCTGCCGCATCTGCCGATGCCAGAGCTTCCGGCGATCAACGGCACGCATAACGTGGTGATCACCGGCGTCGGTGGCACCGGCGTAGTGACCATCGGTGCAGTCATGGCGCAGGCCGCACAGCTCGACGGAAAGGGCGCCGGCATGATGGAGATGGCGGGCCTCGCCCAAAAGGGCGGCGCCGTGGCGATCCATTGCCGTCTGGCGGAAAAACCCTCTGACATCAGCGCGATCCGCGTCGCAACTGGCGAGATGGATGCACTGATCGGCGGCGATCTGGTCGTTTCGGCCGGGGCCAAGACCATCGGCCTGATGAAGACCGGGCGCACCGGCGGCGTGGTCAACAGCCACGAAATCGTCACCGGTGACTTCACCCGCAACACGGAATTTGCCATTCCTACCGACCGCTTGCAGCTCGCTCTTGAAGCAAGGCTCAAGGATCGGCTGACGATGTTCGACGCCTCCGAACTGGCGCGCGCGGTGATGGGCGACTCGATCTATTCCAACATGATCCTGTTCGGTGCGGCCTGGCAGAAGGGCCTTGTGCCGCTGACCCACGAAGCGATCCTCGAAGCGGTCGAGATGAACGGCCAGGCGGTGGAACGCAACCAGCGCGCCTTCGAGATCGGCCGCTGGGCGGCGCTGCATCCGGCCGAGGCCGACGAAATGGCCAAGCCCAAGGTGGTGCAGCTGCCCATGACGCTGGAAGAGCGCATAGCCTTCCGCGCCGATCACCTGACCGCCTATCAGGGCAAGTCGCTGGCAAAACGCTACCGCGCCCGCGTCGACGCCGTTCAGGACGAGGCGCTGCGCGAAGCGGTGGCGCTCGGCTATCACAAGCTGTTGTCCTACAAGGATGAATACGAGGTGGCTCGGCTTCTGATCGACAGCCGCGAAAAGGCGCAGGGCACCTTTGAGGGCGATTTCAAGATGACGCTGCACATGGCGCCGCCGCTGCTGAGCCGGCCCGGCCCCGACGGCCGGCCCAAGAAGCGCGAGTTCGGCGAATGGCTGCTCGGTCCGATGAAGGTGCTGGCCAAGCTGAAAGGTCTGCGCGGCACGCCGCTCGACATCTTCGGCTATTCCGCCGAGCGCAAGATGGAGCGCGCCCTGATCACGCAATACGAACGTGACATGGACGAGGTGCTGCCCAAGCTGTCGGACAGCACCCGCGACGCGATCATTGCCCTGGCGCGGCTGCCGCTCGATATCCGCGGTTTCGGACCGGTCAAGCAGGCCAATGAAGCCAAGGCCTCGAAGCGCCGCGAAGAGCTGTTGGCAGTGATCCGCGCGGGCGGTCCGGAGGTGCGCAAGGCGGCGGAATAAGCCCGCGCTTTTGCTTTGAAGCGGGCGGAAAAGGGATGTAAAACAGGGTGAAACCCCCAAAGAAGGTTCCACCATGCCGAACAGACGGCAGGTCGCCAGAGACATCTCTTACGCCTATTCCGCCCAGACCCGGGGCGGCCGTGCCATGATCCGATTGATGGAGAATGCCACCGGCCGGCTCGGGTTGATCAAGCGCGCCGACGGCTATGAACTGGCCGTCGCCGAGGGCGAGGATTTCTGGCAGGTGATGGTCGAGCGCTATGGGCTTGGCCTCGAGGTCACCCGCGGATCGCTCGACAATATCCCCAAGGATGGGCCGCTGATCGTCATCGCCAATCATCCCTACGGCATTCTCGACGGGCTGATGCTGGGCCATATCCTGTCGGTGGTGCGCGGCGATTTCCGCATTCTGGCGCACAAGATCTTCCGCAAGGCGCAGGAGCTTGACCGGATCATCCTGCCGGTCGATTTCGCCGAGACCAAGGAGGCGATGCGCGTCAATCTCGAGACGCGCAAGGCCTCGCTGGAGTATCTGGCCCAGGGCGGGGCGATCGGCATCTTTCCCGGCGGCACGGTCTCGACCGCAGCGAAACCCTTTGCCAAGCCGATGGACCCCGGCTGGCGGACGTTTACCGCCCGGATGATTGCCAAGTCCGACGCCACGGTGGTGCCGATCTTCTTTGACGGCCATACCTCGCGGCTGTTCCAATTGGCGAGCCATCTGCACAACACCCTGCGCATGGGTCTGCTGATCCAGGAGTTCCGGCGGCGGGTGAATACGCCCGTGCGCGTGGCCATCGGCGAACCGATTGCCCGCGAAGAATTGCAGGCCAGAGCCAAGGATGGGCGCGCAATGATGGATTTCCTGCGCAAATCCACGTATGAGCTGTCACCGACACCTTTGGAATCCTATGATTACGGGTTCGAGTTCGAGGAGCGGCACAGGTCGTAAACGCTTATGGCAGTTGGAATATTCGATAGCGGCCTTGGCGGGCTGACAGTTTGGGACGCGGTGGCCAAGCGGCTGCCCGAGGTCCCCTTTGTCTATTATGCCGACAGCGCGCACGCGCCCTATGGCGTGCGCACGGTGGAGGACATCCACGATCTCACCAAGGCCGGCGTCAACCGGCTCTGGGACGAGGGTTGCGATCTGGTGATCCTGGCCTGCAACACCGCCAGCGCCGCGGCGCTGCGACGGATGCAGGAGGCCGGGGTGCCGCAGGGCAAGCGGGTGCTCGGCGTCTTTGTCCCGATGATCGAGGCGCTGACCGAGCGGCACTGGGGCGACCAGTCGCCGCCGCGCGAGGTGGCGGTGAAGCACGTGGCGCTCTTTGCCACGCCGGCCACCGTGTCGAGCCGCGCCTTTCAGCGCGAATTGGCCTTTCGTGCCATAGGAGTAGACGTCGAAGCTCAGGCGTGCGGCGGTGTGGTCGATGCCATCGAAGAGGGCGATCTGATCCTGGCTGAGGCGCTGGTGCGCAGCCATGTCGACGCGCTCAAGCGCAAGATGCCGGCGCCGCAGGCGGCGGTGCTGGGCTGCACGCATTATCCCCTGATGGCCGAGGTCTTCCAGGATGCGCTGGGCCCCGAGGTCAAGGTCTTCAGCCAGGCCGAGATCGTTGCAGAAAGCCTCGCCGATTACCTGAGCCGCCACCCGCAAATGCTTGGCGATGCAAAGGAAACCCGTTTTCTGACCACCGGTAATCCGACCAAGGTCAGCACCGGCGCGACCCGCTTTCTGCGACGAAAGATCGATTTCGTCAAAGCCTGACCAATTGATACCATCACGGCATCCCAGCGGCCCCGAGCGGGCCGCGACAGGCCGTGGTTTTGCCTTCATACCCGCTTGGGAGACCCTGACATGACACAGAAAATCGCAATCCTTGGTGCCTCGGGCTATACCGGGGCCGAGCTTGTCCGCCTGATCGCCACCCATCCCGAGATGGAGATCGCCGCGCTGGCCGCCGAGCGCAAGGCCGGCATGACCATGGCCGACGTCTTTCCGCACCTGCGCCATCTCGACCTGCCGGACCTGGTGAAGATCGAGGAGATCGACTTTGCCGGTATCGACCTGTGCTTCTGCGCCCTGCCGCACAAGACCAGCCAGGAGGTCATCCGCGAGCTGCCGCGCGATCTGAAGATCGTCGACCTGTCCGCCGACTTCCGCCTGCGCGACCCGGAGGCCTATGAGAAGTGGTACGGCAACGCCCATGCCGCCGTCGAGATGCAGGGCGAGGCAGTCTATGGTCTGACCGAGTTCTACCGCGACGAAATTCGCGGCGCCCGGCTGGTGGCGGGCACAGGCTGCAACGCCGCGACCGGCCAGTTCGCGCTGCGGCCGCTGATCTCGGCCGGGGTGATCGGGCTGGATGACATCATCCTCGACATGAAATGCGCGGTCTCCGGCGCCGGCCGCAGCCTCAAGGAAAACCTGCTGCATGCCGAACTGTCGGAGGGCTACAACGCCTATGCGGTGGGCGGCACCCACCGGCACCTGGGCGAGTTCGACCAGGAGTTCTCGAAGCTTGCCGGCCGTGACGTCAAGGTGCAGTTCACCCCGCATCTTATCCCCGCCAACCGCGGCATCCTCGCCACCTGTTACGTCAGCGGCGATGCGGCGCGCGTGCATGAGACCTTTGTCAGCGCCTATGCCGACGAGCCCTTCCTCAAAGTGCTGCCCTTTGGCGAGACGCCCAGCACCCACAATGTGCGCGGCTCGAACTTTGTCCATGTCGGCGTGACCGGCGACCGGATCGAAGGTCGCGCGATCGTTATTGTCGCACTCGACAATCTGACCAAGGGTTCCTCTGGACAAGCGCTGCAGAATGCCAATCTTATGCTGGGGCTCGAGGAAACCGCCGGGCTGATGCTGGCGCCGCTGTTTCCGTGAGCGGCTGCTGTCACGGGTGAGGGAGAGCCATGAAGAACCTGAAGAAACAACGTCGCATCCAGGTGATTGCCGTGGCGGTGGTGGCGCTGGTGCTGGCCACCGGCCTGATCGGCTATGCCATGCGCGACGGCATCAACTTCTTCCGCTCGCCCAGCCAGGTGATGGAAGATCCGCCGCGCGAGACCGAGGTGTTCCGCATCGGCGGGCTGGTCGAGGAGGGATCCCTGCGCCAGGGCCAGGACAACCGGGTCGAGTTCAAGGTGACCGACGGCAACGCCGTGGTGCCGGTCAGCTACCAGGGCATCTTGCCGGATCTGTTCGCCGAGAACCAGGGCATGGTCGGCACCGGCAAATACGTCAACGGCACTTTCGAGGCCTCTGAAATCCTGGCCAAGCACGACGAGACCTACATGCCGCGCGAAGTGGTCGACGCGCTGAAGGAGCAGGGGGTCTATCAGGCCCCCGAGGGGTGATCCTTTCGCAGGGTGGGCAGGACTGCCCACCACCCGCGCTGACACCCCACCGAACGCCGCCCTGAACCGGCATTAACCTCTGCCGCCGACACTTGCCGCTTCAACAGCGCAAGCGAGGCAGAGATGCTGCAACATTCGGTCCGGCAGATTGCCGATGAGATTGTCGCCCGCGAGGGTGGCTATGTGAACGACCCCGACGATCCCGGCGGCGCCACCAATCACGGCGTCACCATCCACACCATGCGCCGCCTCGGGCTCGACCTCGACGGTGACGGTGCAATCACGGCAGAAGACGTCAAACGGCTGAGCCGCGACCAGGCGGTCGACATCTTCATCCGCCACTACTTCATCCGCCCCGGCATCGCCAAGCTGCCAGACAGCATCCAGGCCAGCGTCTTCGACATGTATGTCAACGCCGGCGGCAATGCGGTGAAAATCCTGCAGCGCCTGCTGCGCGACATGGGCCACAAGATCGCCGTCGACGGCGCCATAGGCCCCCAGACCGCCGAGGCTGCCGCCCAAGCAGAACTCGCCGGGCCGCGCCACTTTGCCGATGCCTATGGCATCGCCCGGCGCAACTACTACTTCCGTCTGGCCGACAGGCGCCCGGCCAGCCGCAAATACGCCCGCACCCGCGCCGGCGGCAAGGGCGGCTGGATCCGCCGGGCCGAGGATTTCATCTCGCCCCGCTATCACCTGACCGAGGCCGAGTTCGGCCGGAGGGTGGCGGCATGGGGTTGATCGAACGCGCGCTCTCGCTGGTCTTTGGCGGCGGGCGCAATGCCCTGGCCGAGACCGTCGAGGTCTTTCGCGAGAACACCGAAAAGGGCGCCGCCCGCGAGGCGACGCTGCACCAGGCCACCCTGGCGCAATTCGGTCAGGAGTTCCGGGTGAAACGCCGCGGCTGGTTCGACCGGCTGATGGACGCGGTCAACCGGCTGCCGCGCCCGGCAATGGCGCTCGGCACCCTGGGGCTCTTTGTGGCGGCGATGGCCGATCCGATCTGGTTCGCGGCGCGGATGCAGGGCATCGCCCTGGTGCCGGAGCCGCTCTGGTGGCTGCTCGGCGCCATCGTCAGCTTCTACTTCGGCGCACGCCACCAGGCCAAGGGCCAGGACTTCCAGCGCGAGCTGGCCGAGAGCGTCTCCCGCGTGCCGCAGGTGGTCGACAACCTGCGCAGGCTCGAGGATATCGCGGCCCCCGACGATCCCGACGCCGCCGTCCTGCCGGAGCCGGCCCTGGCGCCGGACCGCCCCGGCGACAACCCGGCGCTCGACGCCTGGCGCAGGGAAGCCGCGTGACGCCGCGTTCGCTCTGGCCTCGGGCCGGGGCATAGGCCAGTCTCGCGCCCGACAGCATCAGGCCAGGGGCGCGAGACATGAACTACGAAGCCATCACCCTCGACATCACCGACGGCATTGCCGTCCTCACCCTGAACCGGCCGGACGTGATGAACGCGCTCAACACCCAGAT
Organism: Marinovum sp.; assembly: GCF_048263515.1. Taxonomy (NCBI): domain Bacteria; kingdom Pseudomonadati; phylum Pseudomonadota; class Alphaproteobacteria; order Rhodobacterales; family Roseobacteraceae; genus Marinovum; species Marinovum sp. The sequence goes on from NZ_JBLXEC010000006.1 coordinate 109,475, forward strand.
GCGCGCCGAGATCACCGATGCGGTGCGCGCGGCCGGCCAGAACGCCCGTGTGCTGGTGATGACCGGGGCCGGGGCCTCGTTCTGCTCGGGCCAGGACCTCGGCGATGCCAGCTCGGTCGCCAACCTCGATCTCGAGCGGGTCTTGCGTGACGAATACGTGCCGATGCTGCGGGCGATCTTCGACTGCCCGGTGCCGACGATCTGCGCCGTCAACGGCCCCGCCGCCGGCGCCGGGGCCAACCTCGCGCTCGCCGCCGACGTGGTGATCGCCAGCGAAAGCGCCTTCTTCCTGCAGGCCTTCACCCGCATCGGACTGATCCCCGACGCCGGCGGCACCTATTGGCTGCCGCGGCAGATGGGGGCGGCCAAGGCGATGGGCGCCGCGCTCTTCGCCGACAAGATCAGCGCCCAGCAGGCCAGCGACTGGGGCATGATCTGGGAGGCGGTCGAGGACGACGCGTTCGACGCCCACTGGAAGGCCCGCGCCGCCCATCTCGCCAAGGGCCCGACCGAGGCCTACCGCCACGTCAAGACCGCGATCCGCGGCTCCTTTGACAACACCCTCGACGAACAGCTGCTGCTCGAGGCGAGGCTGCAAGGCAAATGCGGGCAGACCCGCGACTTCAAGGAAGGCGTCCTGGCCTTCATGGAAAAACGCCCCGCCCAATACGAAGGCCGCTGACCCCACAGCCGAAAGCCGCCAACCAAAGCCGGCCCCCCATCTTCCTCTTGCTGCAAATACCCTCGGGGAGCGCGAGGGGCAGGCCCCTCGCTCCCGCCATCAAACCCACCGCACCGCACAAAGCCCGCAAACCCCACGACAAAAGGCGCCGACCTCAGCCAGCGCCCCTCATTTCCTCTTGCTGCAAATACCCTCGGGGAGCGCGAGGGGCTGGCCCCTCGCTCCTGCCGTCAGGCCCGCCGCCGCCGCCCGCCGGTCCGGCCCGCACGTCCACGTCCCTCGTGACCGGCCTTGGGCGCCTGCTTGTTGAACTCGATCCAGGCGCCGCCATGGGCGTCATTGTCGGTCAGCAGGTTGGCGGCGCGAATGGCCTCCATCTCCTTGCCGGGGCGCACCTTGGTCGAGCCGAGGCCGAACAGCGTGACGAAGGTCTCGTCGTCGATATCCTCGGGCAGGATGATCCCCGCCGCCAGAACCTCGGCCTTCTTCTCCTCGATCTTCGCCTGCGCCACCGGCATCGACACCGGGTTCATGATGGCGCTGGTCATGCCGGCACCCATGGCCATCGGCAGGAAGGCATTGTTGATGCCATGGCGGTTCGGCAGGCCGAAGGAAATGTTCGAGGCGCCGCAGGTGGTGTTCACACCCAGCTCGTCGCGCAGCCGGCGCACGAGGGTAAAGACCTGCTTGCCGGCGGTCGCCATGGCGCCGATCGGCATGACCAGCGGGTCGACCACGATGTCATGCGCCGGGATGCCGTAATCGGCGGCGCGTTCGACGATGCGCTTGGCGACGGCAAAGCGCACGTCCGGGTCTTCCGAGATCCCGGTGTCGTCGTTCGAGATCGCCACCACCGGCACGTTGTATTTCTTGACCAGCGGCAGCACCAGCTCCAGCCGGTCTTCCTCGCCGGTGACCGAGTTCAGGAGCGGCCGGCCCTCGGCGGCGGCAAGGCCGGCCTCCAGCGCGCCGGGCACCGAGCTGTCGATGCAGAGCGGCACGTCGACCAGACCCTGTACCAGCTCGACGATCTTTGTCATCAGCGGCGGCTCGGTCTCGTTCGGGTTGGGGTTCGAGTTGTAGACCACACCGGCGTTGATATCGAGGATGTCGGCCCCGGCCAGCACCTGCGCCAGCGCGTCCTTCTCGACGGTCGAGAAATCGCCGGCTTCCAGCTCGGCGGCCAGCTTCTTGCGGCCGGTGGGGTTGATCCGTTCGCCAATGACGCAAAAGGGCTCGTCAAAGCCGATGACGGCGGTTTTGGTTTTCGACTCGACGATGGTGCGCGTCATGCGGCAACTCCTTTGAAGCGCGCCAGGATATCCGGCAGCGCGGGATCGGTGAAATCTTGCAGGGTGACATGGGCGCCGGCCTGGCGCAGCGTATGGTCGTCAAGGCCGGAGCGGATGCCCACGGTATAGGCGCCCGACGAGCGCGCGGCCCGCGCGCCAGAGGGGCTGTCTTCGAAGGCCACGGCCTGGTTGGGCGTGACGCCCAACTGCCGCATGGCCTCCTGGTAGGGATAGGGATCGGGCTTGCCGCGCGGGCATTCCTCGCCGATCACGATCACCTCGAAATGCTCGCGCAGACCGATTGCCGCCAGCATTGCCTCGGCATTGAGCCGCATGGCGTTGGTGACGATGGCGCGCGGCCAGTCCTCGGCCACCGCCCGCGCCACCAGCTCGGCCACGCCGGGCATCGGCGGGTAGGGGCGCGGCAGCCGCTCGCGGAACTGCGCTTCCTTCCAGTCCGACAGGCCCTGATGGTCGGGCTCGTCAGGCAGGAAATCGGCATAGATGTCGACGTTCAGCCGGCCATGCATATGCTTCATGTACTCGGCGTCAGACAGATTCATGCCCCGCGCCGCCCACATCTCCTTGTAGACCTGGAGATGGATCGGGTCCGAATTGAGCATCGTCCCGTCGAGATCGAAAAGCAGCGCTGGCATTGGGTTCCTCGGATCAGGTCAGGTCAGGTTGGCGGGGCGGGTGCCTTCGCCGCCGTTGTCGATCGCCCAGGTGGCACTGGCCTTGATCCCGCCCAGCGGGAAGACATGCACCTGTTCGATGTTGAAGTCGGGGTTGGCCGCCTTGTGCAGCGCCAGTTCGGTCACCACGTCGCTGGGTTCATAGGGCAGCAGCAGCTTCGAGACGTCCATGGCGCGTTTCTGCAGCACCTTGAGCGAGGGGCCGACGCCGCAGGCGATGGCGAACTTGATCAGGGTCTGCAGCTTGGCGGGTCCGGCGATGCCGATGTGGATCGGCAGGGTGATGCCGGCGTCCTTCAGGGCATCGGCCCAGGCGATGATCGGCTTGGCGTCAAAGGCGAACTGCGTCGCCAGCGCCATTTCGGCATCGGTGGTTTCGTTGAACGTATTCTTCCAGCGCAGCGCCGCGTCGACATTGGTGGATGAGCCGTCGGGATCGATGTCGCGGTTGCCCTCGGGGTGGCCGGCGACATGCAGGCGCTTGAAGCCCGCCTTGTCGAACAGCCCGGTTTCCAGCAGCCCGATCGCGCTGTCGAAGTCACCCACCGGCTGCGCCACGCCACCGGCCAGGATCAGCCCCTGGTCGACGCCGGCCTCGCCCTGGTACATGGCGATCCAGTCTTCCAGCGTCGCGCGGTCCTTGATGATGCGCGCCGGGAAATGCGGCATGACCGGATAGCCTTCGCGCGCCAGGCGGCGGGCGGTGGCGACCATCTCTTCGATCGGGGTGCCCTCGATATGGGCGATATAGACACGGGTGCCCGGCGCCAGCAGATCGCGGAAGTTCTCGACCTTTTCGGCGGTGCGGGGCATCACCTCGATGGAATAGCCCTTGAGAAAGGCCTCGACCTCGGCGGCGGCCGGGCGGGCCTGGGGGATGTCGCGTTTCTTGAAACTGAGCAGGGCCATCGCGGCCTCCCATAGCTTGTGTGGCGTCATCGGCTGGGACCGGTATCAACCGGCATTGGCCCATCCGTCGTTGGCGATGAGAGCCTTGATCTTTTCACGATCATATTCGGCATCGAGCCGCGCCGCTTCGCTTGCGGCCACCTCGGATGCCTCGCCCTCGACGGAATAGGGATCGGCCTTGCGCCATTCGGCCAGATAATCATCCGTGCCGTCTGCGCCAACCTTCATCGCCGCACGATCGATGGCCTGTTCAAAGCGCTCGGGCAACTGGACCTTGGCGGCCCGGCGTCCCTTGCCGACGATGACCTGTGCCGGAATGTCCCGCCAGTAGACCACAGTCACATCAACCATGCGATTCCCCTTCTCCGTTAGGCCCTGAATAGATCAGGGGACCAAGGTGCCACGTCTCAATTTCGACAATTGACCGCGTCCAAGCGACCCCGGATGCGTCAGGGCCTTGGATAAGCCGCCAATAGCGCGAGGGAAACCCTGAACCCCGCTCATAATACTCATGCAGATGATGAGGCGCGCTCATTGCGATGCCGCACTGCGGCGATATGCTTATTGACGATTGCCTCACAGGGTGACTTGCGCGAGCCGGGGCGCGCGCCTATCCTCACAGGCAACACGATACTCGGAGGGCGTAAAGATGACGCCCAGGCGTCCCAAGGGTGCGGGCGCATTCCCGAAACCGGTAGAGAGCCCCGCGCCGAAAACGCCCAATCCGGACGAGCTTTATGCCGCCCTGGATCTGGGCACCAATAGCTGCCGCATGCTGATTGCCCAACCCAAGGGCAGTCAGTTTCATGTGGTGGACAGCTTCTCCAAGTCGGTGCAGCTGGGATCGGGGCTGGAACGCTCCGGCCGGCTGTCGCGCGCCTCGATGGGACGCACGGTGCAGGCGATGCGGATCTGCGGCCAGAAGCTGCGCCGTCACAAGGTGACGCGCATGCGGCTGGTGGCGACTGAGGCCTGCAGGCGCGCCAAGAACGCCCGCGACCTGGTGAAATTCGTCAAGCGCGAGACCGGTCTGACCCTCGACATCATCGAGCCCGAGGAAGAGGCGCGCCTGGCGGTGATCTCCTGCGCGCCGCTGGTCTCGACCAAGACCGAGCAGTTGTTGGTGGTCGACATCGGCGGCGGCTCGACCGAGCTGGTCTGGATCGACCTCTCGACCGTGCCGAACCATGATCGCCCCCGCGCGATCATGCGGCTGCATGCCGGGTTTCACAACGCCGACAGCCCGTTTCCGGTGGCGCGCGTGGTCGACTGGATCTCGGTGCCGCTGGGCGTGGCGACGCTGCGCGACCAGTTCAACGATGTCGAGGACGATGCCGCGCGCTATGCGCTGATGTCCTGGTTCTTCGAGGAAAACCTCGCCGATTTCGCGCCTTACAAGGATGTGCAGGCGCGCGAGGGCTTTCAGATCGTCGGCACCTCCGGCACGGTGACCACGGTGGCGGCCTCGCACCTCGGGCTGAAGCGCTATGACCGGACCAAGGTGGACGGTCTGCGGATGACCTCGGACCAGATCGACACGGTGATCAACCGCTACCTCGAGCTCGGCCCCGAGGGCCGGCGCCGCGATCCGCGCATTGGCCAGGACCGCCAGGCGCTGATCATGTCCGGCGCGGCGATCCTGCAGGCGCTGTTGCGCTCCTGGCCCACTGATCGGTTGTCGGTGGCGGACCGGGGGCTGCGCGAGGGGCTGCTCTATGCGCAGATGTCGGCGGACGGGGTGCTGGAGGACGGGCCGTTCTGAGGCTGACGCTCGGTGCTTTTCCGGCAGTCGCTTTGACAATGACTGCTGCGCAGGCTTAATGAGCCCTTCGGGCCGGAATGGGGGCTTTGCCCCCAAACCCCCAAGGTATTTGCAAACAGAAGAAGTGCTGGACCCATGGCGAAGACACCGAGCGGCAAGAACACCTCCGGGCGCGGGCAGCGGGACCTCAAGGTCAAGGTCAAGACCGCGCGCGGGCGCAAGCTGTCGTCGACGCGGTGGTTGCAGCGGCAGTTGAACGACCCTTACGTCAAGCGGGCCCAGGTCGAGGGCTATCGCGGCCGGGCGGCGTTCAAGATCTTTGAGCTGGACGAGAAGTTCCGCTTTCTGGTGCCGGGCGCCCGGGTGGTCGATCTGGGCTGTGCGCCCGGCGGCTGGCTGCAGGTGGCGGTCAAGCGGGTCAATGCGCTTGGCGAGAAGGGCGGCAAGGCGGTGGGCTCGGTTCTGGGCATCGACCTGCAGGAGGTCGAGCCGATTGCCGGGGCCGAGATCCACCAGCTGGATTTCCTCGACGAAGGCGCCGACGCGCAGGTGAAGACCTGGCTGGGCGGCAAGGCGGATGTGGTGATGTCGGATATGGCGGCCTCGTCCTCGGGGCACAAGCAGACCGACCATTTGCGGATCATGATGCTCTGCGAGACCGCGGCGCATTTTGCCTTTGACGTGCTGGAAGAGGGCGGCACCTTTGTGGCCAAGGTGCTGGCCGGTGGCGCCGAGGGCGATCTGCAGAAGCTGTTGAAGCAGAACTTCACCAAGGTGGCGCATGTGAAGCCGCCAAGCTCGCGCTCGGATTCCTCGGAGAAATTTGTCGTGGCGATGGGCTTTCGCGGTGGCAAGAGTGACGACGACGACGAAGAGTGATGCCTGGTTCTGCAACGAGAAAGGCCGGCCCGGGTGTGAGAGCGGGGCCGGCCTTTTGGCGAAACGCGTGAGAGGGTCTCAGCTGTCCTGCGGGATCACGATGCAGGAGAAGATGAGACAGTCGATGGCGGCAATGGTCGCGAGACCCAGCAGGACGATCATTGGTTTCTTCCGTGTTGCTTGCTGAGTTAATGGATAAGGCCCTGCCGCGATCCTGACAAGATTCACCGCGAAAATCGCCTTTATTTCAGCAAATTGCAGCGGAAACTTCGCCTGATCGGAACCGGTCTGCAAGGCGGGGCGGAATTGCTGCCGGAGTCGAAACAATGCCGTGCCCCATTGCGGCGGAATTGGGGCACGGCGATTCGGCGCTCAGCCCTTGAGAGCGCGGCCGAGGTTTTCGTCGATCTTTTCGAGAAAGCCCATGGTGGTGAGCCATTTCTGCTCGGGACCGACCAGCAGCGCCAGGTCCTTGGTCATGTCGCCGGCCTCGACGGTTTCGATGATCACCCGTTCCAGCGTCTCGGCAAAGCCGCGCAGGGCGTCGTTGCCGTCGAGCTTGGCGCGGTGTTTCAGCGCGCCGGTCCAGGCGTAGATCGAGGCGATCGAGTTGGTCGATGTGGCCTCGCCGGCCTGGTGCTGGCGGTAGTGGCGGGTGACGGTGCCATGCGCCGCCTCGGCCTCGACGGTCTTGCCGTCCGGGGTCATCAGGATCGAGGTCATCAGGCCGAGCGAGCCGAAGCCCTGGGCCACGGTGTCGGATTGCACGTCGCCATCGTAGTTCTTGCAGGCCCAGACGAAGCCGCCGGACCATTTCAGGGCGCTGGCCACCATGTCATCGATCAGCCGGTGTTCGTACCAGATGCCGGCCTCCTTAAATTTCTCGGCGAACTCGGCCTCGTAGACCTCTTCGAAGATGTCCTTGAAGCGGCCGTCATAGACCTTGAGGATGGTGTTCTTGGTCGAGAGATAGACCGGCCAGCCGAGGTTGAGACCGTAGTTCAGCGAGGCGCGGGCGAAATCGCGGATCGATGCGTCGAGGTTGTACATCCCCATGGCGACACCGGCCGCGGGGGCGTCGTAGACCTCTTTCTCGATCACCTGGCCGTCTTCGCCGACGAATTTCATCGTCAGCTTGCCGGCGCCGGGGAAGTGGAAATCGGTCGCCTTGTACTGGTCGCCGAAGGCGTGGCGACCCACCACGATGGGCTTGGTCCAGCCCGGCACGAGGCGCGGCACGTTGCGGCAGATGATCGGCGCGCGGAAGACCACGCCACCGAGGATGTTGCGGATGGTGCCGTTGGGCGAAGGGTACATGCGCTTGAGGCCGAATTCCTCGACCCGCTGTTCGTCCGGCGTGATGGTGGCGCATTTGACGCCGACGCCGACCTCCTTGATCTTGTGGGCGGCGTCAAAGGTGATCTGGTCGTCGGTACGATCACGTTCCTCGATGCCGAGATCGTAGTAGAGCAGGTCGATGTCGAGGTAGGGTTCGATCAGCTTCTTCTTGATGAAATCCCACATGATGCGGGTCATCTCGTCGCCGTCGAGTTCGACGATGGGATTGTCTACCTTGATCTTGGTCATCGGGGCCTCGCGCAGTTGGGATTCGGTCTTCCTGCTACCCTAGTGCGGCCTCGGGATGAAGCAATGTATGCAATTGTATGCCGGAGCGCCGGTGTCAGTCGGACTTGCGGCGTGAGCGTTGTTTGTGCTGCTTGCCCGGATCCTCGCCGGGGAGCAGGCTGATCAGCTTCTCGGTGTGTTCTTCGCGTTTGCGCAGGACCAGCACGCCGAACTGCTGCAGACCGACGACGAAGACACCGATGCCCAGCAGGATGAAGACGGTGGTGCCGATCTTGCCCAATGCGGTGGCGGGCACGATGCTGCCGTAGCCGACGGTCGAGAGGGTGATGACGGTGAAGAAGTAGGAATCGAGCCAGGACCAGCCTTCGACCAGCCGGAAGAACACGGTGCCGCCTGCGACGAGCAGGACGATGGTGACGACGAGGGCGGCGATCTTGAGCGGGTGCATCCGCCTCAGTTAGCTTGCTCGCTCAATTCGGCAATCACCTTGGCCCAGAGCTCCGGCGGCTGTGCCCCGGGCACCGCATGTTTGCCGTCGACAATGAAGGTCGGCACGCCGGTCACGCCCATGGAGCGCGCGGCGGCGTCGCGTTCGCGGATGTCGGCGGCGTCGACGTCGCTGGAGAGCAGGCGCAGGATCACCGCCGCGTCCATGTCCAGGCCGTCTGCGATGTCGGCCAGCACCTCGTGGGTGCCGATGTCGCGGCCCTCGACGAAGTAGGCCTTGAAGAGCGCCGAGACCATGGCGGTCTGACGGCCTTCGATGCCGGCCCAGTGGATCAGCCGATGGGCGTCGAGCGTGTTCGGGGTGCGGGTGATCTTGTCGAGGTGGATGTCGAGCCCGGCCTTCTCGGCGTGTTCATGCACCGGCAGGTAGGCTTTGACCGCGCCTTCCTTGCCGCCGAACTTGCCTTCGAGATAGGCGCGCCGGTCCATGCCGCCGGCGGGCATGTCGGGGTTGAGCTGGAACGGGTGCCATTCGATGGTGAAGGGATGATCCGGTGCTGCCGCGAGCGCACGGTCGAGATAGGCCTTGCCGATGTAGCACCAGGGGCAGATCGGATCGGAGAGAATGTCGAGCTTGACCATGGAACGGGCCCCTTTGTTACGCACTTGATTGGCGTTTAGCAGGCGCTTGCGCAATTGGCGAGGGGGGAGGTCCCGGCGCGTGGGCCGGGACGGCGGATCACGGGGTGAAACCCTCGCGCAGGGCGCGGCGCGAGAGCTTGCCATTGGGGCCGGTGGGCAGGCTTTCGAGCCGGCGATAGAGCCGGGGTTGCTTGTAGCGGGCGAGCTGCGCCTCGGCGCGTTGGGTCAGGGCCGCGGTCAGGTCGGTCTCGGCGGTGTAGAAGGCGGCGATGATGCGGGTGTCCTGCTTGATCTCGACATCGGTCACGGCAATGGCGGTGAGACCGGGGACATCCTGCAGCGCATGTTCCACCTCTTGCGGCGAGACGCGGAAGCCGCCGGCGTTCATCATGTCGTCGGCGCGGCCGAGATAGGCGATCTGGCCGTCGGGCTCCATCCGGCCAAGGTCACCCGTGTGGAACCAGCCGTCGCGACGCCGGGCGGCGGTGGCCTCTGGCGCGCCGAGGTATTCCAGCATCAGCCCGGGGTCGGTCTCGGCGATGCAGATCTCGCCGGGGTCGCCTTGCGGCACCGGGCCTGTCTCGTCTCGCAGGGCAATGCGCCGGCCGGGCTGTGGCGTGCCGAGCAGGCCGGGACGGGCGGGACGATCGGGGCTGGAGGATATGAAGGTCGAACACTCGGACATGCCAAAGGCCTCGTAGATCTCGGTGCCGGTGGTGTCGCGCCAGGTGCTGCGCAGGCTCTCCGGCAATTTCTCACCGGCCGAGAGCGCGTGGCGCAGCTTGGGCAGCGGCGGGACCGGGCCTGCGAGCAGCTTGCGAAAGACGCCGGGCGCGGCGGCAAAGAGCGTGGCGTCGTGGCGTTTGAGCAGCAGCGGCAGCATCGCCGGATCGGTGCCGGGCGCGGGGATCAGCGCGGTGGCGCCGGCGGCCCAGGGATCAAGCAGACCGGTGCCGAGGGTGAAGGTCCAGTTGAAGGCGCCGGCGTGACAGAGCCGGTCAGAGGCCTTCAGGTCGTACCAGCCTTTGACCATCATCTGCCGCGCCCAGACCGCGCGATGAGCATGCACCACGGCGCGCGGCACGCCGGAGGTGCCGGAGGTAAAGACGATATAGGCGGGACGGTCGGGGTCGCCCAAGCCGTAGTCCGCCGGCGGCAATTCCGCCATCTGGTGCAGGGCGCTGGCGTCGAACATCGGCACTTCGGTCTCGGCGCAGGCGACCTGCGGGTCGCGCAAAATCAGCGCCGGTGACAGGATGTCGATGATCTTGGCGGTCTCGGCGGCGGACAGCTGCGCCGAGGTCGGCACCGGGATCAGCCCGACCGAGATGCAGCCCAGGTAAGCCAGCGGGAAATCAGGCGTATTGCCCAGCCGCAGGAGCACCCGGTCGCCGGGCACCAACCCGCACTGCAGGAGACCCGTGCCGATGCCGCGCACCGCGACCTCGAGCCGGGCATAGCTCCAGCGTTCGGCGCGTGCCGGACCCAGCAGCGCCAGGGCGATCTTGTCGGGCTGGGCGGCGGCATGGCGCAGCACGAAAGCCGCCAGGTTGAAGGGCGCGGGGCAGGGCGGCGGCGGGCCCTGATCGAACAGGCTGGGGGCTGGCATCGTCATGGCCAAGGGGTAGGTCTGCGCGGCCAGAGTTGCAAGCGTCGGCGCGCCTGCCTATAGCACTCTCATGACAAAGGAAGACAATGCGCAGCTGATCCGCGTCGCCCGCGACAGGCACGGAGAGCCGATCCACACCGAGCCGCTCGACCTTGGCGAGCGGGTGCGCGATCTGCGCAAGGGCCACGGCTGGACGCTGGAACAGGCGGCGAAAAAGGCCGGTCTGGCGCGCTCGACCCTGTCCAAGATCGAGAACGGCCAGATGTCGCCCACCTATGATGCGCTCAAGAAGCTGGCGCAGGGCTTGGGCATCTCGGTGCCGCAGCTCTTTACCCAGCCGCAGAACGACAAGGTCACCGGCCGCATGTCGGTCACCCGCCAGGGCGAGGGCGCGGCCCATGCCACCACGACCTATGAACACGACCTGCTGGCCGAGGGGCTGACCAAGAAGCAGATGCTGCCCTATCGCGCCCGCATCCGCGCCCGCGATCTCGAAGAGTTCGACGGCTGGGTGCGCCACGACGGGGAAGAGTTTCTCTACGTCCTGACCGGTGTGGTGCGGCTTTATACCGAGTTCTACGAGCCGATCGAGCTGCGCCGAGGTGACAGCGCCTATTACGACGCCACCATGGGACACAACGTGATTTCGGTCAGCGAGGACGACGCCACGATCCTCTGGGTGACGTCGCTCGCCTGACGCAGATGTCGGGTCAGTTCGCCTCGAGCTCTCCGGCCTGGCGGGCAAGGCCCTGAAGATAGGCCCAGTCGCGCAGCTCCTCGGCGGCTTCCAGCTCGGTCAGGTCATGCTGATGGGCAAGATGCGCCGCAAGAACTTCGGGCCTGACCGGTTTGCGGGCAAGCGAGTTTTCGTCGATCCGTGGGAACCGGGACTTCAGTCGTTTGAGACTGAGGGTCCAGTTCTTGCTGATGTCGTTCCAGTCCATGTCGGCGTCCTATGTTACCAAAAGGCGCCCCCCGCAGGCATGACCCTAACACGAGATTTCAACGCCTCAAGCGCGACGATGGGTCAAATCCGGGAAATTTCGCTGTGGGAGGGGCCGTGCCGCGGTGCTTCCGGTGGAAATCCGCCGGTTGGTGCCGGGCGTCACAGGAAAGCGGGACATAAAGTCCCGAAAACGGCGGCACCGGGGCGCCACCGTTTGGATACATGGGTCAGAGCAGCGTGTTGACCACGGCCGCGGTGGCATTGACCGGCGCCTTGACGACGGCCTTGACCGGAGAGCAGGCGGCCAGCAGGCCGCATGCCAGGATCAGGGTGATGGTGCGCAAGCGTCAGTCCTCTTCATACCACCAGACGTCGGGCTGCCAGCCGATCCAGTCGCCGTACATCGGGATGGCGTCCGGGTACTTGAGTTCCTTGACGTGTGCAATCCGGCTTATGTTGAACTGGTAGATCGGGATCACGTAGCGCCCGGTGGTCAGCACCCGGTCGAGCGCCCGCACCGAAGCGAGGAACTCGTCGCGGCTTTGCGAGTTGACCAACCGGTCGATCATCGCCTCGGCCGCCGGAGAGTTCATCCCCATCCAGTTCTTGGTGCCCGGCGCTTCGACACCCTCGGCCCCCCAGTAGAGCCGCTGTTCGTTGCCGGGGCTGAGCGAGACACCGACCCGGTAATAGGTCATGTCGAAGTCGTAGTCGTTGGTGCGGTCCTTGTACTGGGCGCTGTCGACAACCGTGACCTGCGGGCTGATGCCAAGCCGCTCCAGCGCCTGGGTGTAGATGTCGATCATCGACTGCTCTTCGCTCGAACCCTGGCTGAGCAGGATCTCGAAGGTGAAGGGCTGGCCTTGGGCGTTCTTCATCACCCCGTCCTGCACCGTCCAGCCGGCCTGCTCGAACAGGTCCATCGCAAGCGCGATGTTCTTGCGGTTGCGGGCCGAGCCATCGGCCACGGGCAGGGCGTAACCTTCGAGCGCGCCGGGCAGCAGCTCGTCCTTGAAGGGTTCGAGGAATTCGGCCACCAGTCCCTCGGCCGGGCCGTCCTGCATCGCCAGCACCGAGTTCGAGAAATACGAGGTGATGCGCGGCTGTTCGCCACCGGTCAGGGTCTCGTTGATGTATTCGAAGTTGAAGGCGTGGATCAGCGCGTCGCGCACCCGCCAGTCGTCGAAGATCTCGCGCCGTGTGTTCATCACGAAACCGGTGATGCCGGAGGGGCGCTGGTGCGGGATCACCGACTTGATCACGTCGCCGCGCTGCACGGCGGGGAAATCATACTGGCTGTCCCACTTGCCGCCGTTGAACTCACGGTTGGTGTTGACCTCGCCGGCCTTGAAGGCCTCGAAGGCGACCGAACCGTCGCCGTAGAACTCCATCCGCAGTTCATCGATCACGTTTGTGCCGCGCCGGAAGGGCAGGTCCTTGCCCCAGTAATCCGGATTGCGCTTGAGCGAGACGTAGCGCCCGGCCTCGAAATCGTCGATCACGTAGGGCGCGGTGGAAATCGGGATATTGTCGAGCCCGGACTTGGTGAAATCCTTGCCCTCCCACTGTGCCTTTTTCAGGATCGGCCGCATGCCGACCAGCAGCGCCAGCTCGCGGTCATCGTCGTCGAAGGTGAAGCGGATCTTGCGCGGGCCGGTCTGCTCCATGCTCTCGATCTTCTTCCACAGACCGTGATAGCGCGGGTGCCCGTCGGTGCCGAGGATCTCGTAGGACCACATCACGTCCTCGACGGTGACCGGGCTGCCATCGGAAAACCGGGCCTCTTCGCGCAGGGTGAACTCGGCCCATTCACGATTCGGCCCGACCTCGATTGATTCGGCCAGAAGCCCGTAAAGCGAGAAAGGTTCGTCGTAACTGCGGCCCATCAGGCTCTCGTAGGCAAGAAAGCGCAATTGCCAGGGAACCGAGCCCTTGGCGATATGCGGGTTGAGGCTGTCGAAGCCGCCGGTCTCGCCGGTCACCATGCGCCCGCCGGTGGGCGCATCGGGGTTGGCATAGGGCAGATGCGCAAAATCTGGGGGCAGGGCCGGGTCTCCATACATAGCTATGCCATGTCTGGGCTCGGCCGAGACGAATCCCGCAGCGGCGATCAGGGCCGCCGCGGCCCCCGAGAGTGCGAGAGAACGGAAAAAATCTGGACGCATTTTGGCAACAATCTCCCCGATGCCTTATATTATTGGACTTGAACCGTAGCGGGGGATTTCCGCCTTTTCAAACTTTTAGCTTGGATACCGGCGCGAGATTGCTTATAACAAGGGCACTGCTCGATAGGTTTCTTGCCTGTATGAAACCTGCCTCAATAACTTAACCCCGGCTTCGTGCCGGGGTTTTTTTCTGTCCAAGGCTCAGGCAGACCTGCCTGATAGAGCGGACAGAGCGCGCTGCCAAGCCCTCTTCCTGCGTCGCCTTCCAACCCCTTGGCCTTTTGCAGGTGCAGCGATTAGGCTGCGTCGCAGAATCAACGGCATCACGGGGAACCTGGATCATGACGCTCAAGGGCAAGACGGCAGTAATCACCGGATCGAATTCGGGCATCGGGCTGGGCGTGGCCCGGGAACTGGCGCGGGCCGGCGCCGACGTGGTGCTGAACTCCTTCACCGACCGCGACGAGGATCACGCCCTGGCACGCGAGATCGGCGAGGAATTCGGCGTCAACGCGCGCTACATCAAGGCCGACATGTCCAAGGGCGACGAGTGCCGGGCGCTGATCGAACAGGCCGGCAGCTGCGACATCCTGGTGAATAACGCCGGCATCCAGCACGTGGCCCCGATCGACGAGTTCCCGGTCGAGAAATGGGACGCGATCATCGCGATCAACATGTCCTCGGCCTTTCACACAACCTCCGCCGCGCTGCCCTTGATGCGCAAGGCCGGCTGGGGCCGGGTGATCAATATCGCCTCGGCCCATGGTCTGACCGCCTCGCCCTACAAGTCGGCCTATGTGACCGCCAAGCACGGGGTCGTCGGCATGACCAAGACCGTGGCGCTGGAATGCGCCCGCGAAGCCATCACCTGCAACGCGATCTGCCCGGGCTATGTGCTGACGCCGCTGGTCGAAAGCCAGATCCCCGACACTGCCAAGAAATACGGCATGACCGAGGAAGAGGCCAAGCAGAAGGTCATCCTCGAACGGCAGCCGTCGAAGGAATTTGCCACCACCGAGCAGATCGGTGGTACGGCGGTCTTCCTCTGTTCCGACGCGGCGGCGCAGATCACCGGCACGACGATCAGCGTCGACGGCGGCTGGACCGCGCTCTGAGCCGGGCCTCGGCGCCCTTGGGCTGGCCGGGCTGTGGGGGCTTTGCCCCCCGGCCTGTGGCCGCCCCCCAAGGGTATTTTTGAACAGAAGAAGTAAAGGGGGTGGCGCGTGCCACAGACCGTGCGCATCAATCTGGCCCTGCAGGGCGGCGGCGCGCATGGCGCCTTTACCTGGGGGGTGCTGGACCGGCTGCTCGAGGAGGACTGGATCGAGATCGCCGGCATCTCCGGCACCTCGGCCGGGGCGCTGAATGGTGCGGCGCTGAAATCGGGCTGGGTGGCCAGTGGCCGCGAGGGCGCGCGGGAGAGCCTGCAGGCGCTCTGGGGCGAGGTCAGCGGGCTGCGTGACCTGCGAATCCCCGCCTGGATCGAGCAGTTCTTCCCCGATCCGTTTTTTGTTGCGCGGGCGATCGAGTTCTCGCCGGCCTTTGCCTTTGCCGACACCCTGAGCCGCGCGGTCTCGCCTTATGCCTATGGGCCGTTCTACCAGAACCCGCTGGAGCGGGTGGTGGGCCACTTCGATTATGGCCGGGTCTGTGCCGAGGGTCAGGGGCCCGAGCTGCATATCTGCGCCACCCGGGTGCGCGACGGCAAGGTGCAGGTCTTTACCGGCGATGCCATCAATACCGATGTGATCCTCGCCTCGGCCTGCCTGCCGACGCTGTTTCAGGCGGTGGAGATCGAACAGACGGACGGCAGCACCGAGGCCTATTGGGACGGCGGCTATACCGGCAACCCGGCGCTCTTTCCGCTGTTTGACCCGGCGCTGCCCGACGACATCGTGATCATCAACATCAACCCGCTGGAGCGCCGCGAGGTGCCGCGAAGCGCCCAGGACATCCAGAACCGGATCAACGAGATCAGCTTCAATTCCTCGCTCCTGCGCGAGCTGCGGGCGATCGATTTCGTGCAGCGGCTGATCGCGCGGGGCAAGGTGGAAGAGGGCAGCATGAAGAACGCCCGCATCCACATGATTGCCGACGACGCGTTGATGAACGATCTCAGCGTTGCCACCAAGCTGGTGCCGCTGGCCTCGGTCATCGGCCAGTTGCATGACGCCGGCGCCGCGGCGACCGACCGGTTTCTCGACGCCCATGGCGCGGACCTGGGCCGGCGTCAGAGCCTGTCGCTGCGCGAGATGTTTGCCTGAGGACCGTCGGGCTAGTCGTTGAAATGACGGGGCAATCGCCTGCGGGCGCGAGGTCTAGGCGGCGTTGCGGTAGTGGCGCAGCACATAGAGGCGGATCGCCGAGGCGAGGCCGCAGTCGGTGCCACGCTCTTCATCGATCTCGGCGGCCAGCGCGTTGATCGCACGGCCCTTTTCGTCGGCGATGTCGCGAAAGGCACGCCAGAAATCATCCTCCAGAGAGACCGACGTGCGGTGGCCCCGCAACGTCAACGATCGTTTTTTCGGCCGTCCGTTCATGACGAGCATCCCCCAGCGGCAGGCCGCAGCAAAACATGGTGATTTCCGGCCAGAACACCTGTGACGCCCCGTGGGCGGCAAACTTGAGCGATGTTTATCAGAAGGTTCTGGCAGAAACCTTAACTTCGTGCGGCACGCAGTCTACGCATATCCGACGAGTTCTACAAAACTTTAAGGCGATTTCGTGTCATCTTTGGCACTTGATGAGGGCATTTCCAGCTCGGCCTGGTCGAGCTGCCGGCGCATGCGCTCGGCGGCCTGAGCCTCGGCCTGTTTCTGCCCGGAGGTGCGGCCGAATTTCACCGCGTTTTCCGAGGCTTGTGCCGTCTTCTTCTGGCGCGCCTGTTGCTTGCGCGCGGTCCTGAGGTTGATGATCCGGGCCATGGTCCGCCTGTTCTGCCATGCAAAATCCTATCAAGACCACGACATAGGTCAAGAAAAACGCCCGGCAACGGGGGACCGTGCCGGGCGTCCGAGTGTCAGTAGGCCGAGGTTACTTGGGGCCGACCATGTCCTCGGGGCGCACCACGCGCTCGAAGGTTTCCTCGTCGACGAAGCCCAGCTTGATGGCCTCTTCCTTCAGCGTGGTCTTGTTCTTGTGCGCGGTCTTGGCCACTGTGGTGGCATTGTCGTAGCCGATCTCCGGGGCCAGCGCCGTCACCAGCATCAGGCTTTCGCGCATCAGCTTTTCGATGCGGTCGCGGTCGGCCTGCAGACCCACCACCAGATTGTCGGTGAAGGCCGAGGCGGCGTCGCCCAGAAGCTGCATGGATTGCAGCACGTTGTAGGCCATCATCGGCTTGTAGACGTTGAGCTCGAAGTGGCCCTGCGAGCCGGCGAAACCCACCGCCGCGTCATTGCCGAAGACATGCGCACAGACCTGGGTCAGCGCCTCGCATTGCGTCGGGTTGACCTTGCCCGGCATGATCGAGCTGCCCGGCTCGTTCTCGGGCAGTATCAGCTCGCCCAACCCGCAGCGCGGGCCGGAGCCCAGCAGGCGGATGTCGTTGGCGATCTTGAACAGCGAGGCGGCCACGACCTTGAGCTGGCCGGAAATTTCGACCATGGCGTCATGGGCGGCCAGCGCCTCGAACTTGTTGGGGGCGGTGACGAAGGGCAGGCCGGTGATCTCGGCCATGTTGGCGGCGACCTTCTCGCCCCAGCCTTCGGGGGTGTTCAGCCCGGTGCCGACGGCGGTGCCGCCCTGCGCCAGTTCGTAGACCCGGCCGAGGCCGTCCTTGACCCGCTGGATGGCCATGGCGATCTGATGGGTGTAGCCGCCGAATTCCTGAGAAAGCGTCAGTGGCGTCGCGTCCTGGGTGTGGGTGCGGCCGATCTTGATGATGCCGTCGAATTCCTCGACCTTCTTCTGCATGGCGGCATGCAGCTTTTCGAGCCCCGGGAGCAGCACGTCATGCGCGGTCATCGCGGTGGCGATATGCATGGCGGTTGGGAACGTGTCGTTCGAGCTCTGCCCCATGTTGCAGTGATCGTTCGGGTGCACCGGGTCCTTGGAGCCGAGCTGGCCGCCGAGGATCTCGATGGCGCGGTTGCCGATCACCTCGTTGGAATTCATGTTCGACTGGGTGCCCGAGCCGGTCTGCCAGACCACCAGCGGGAAGTTGTCGTCGAACTTGCCTTCATAGACCTCGCCGGCGGCCTGAATGATCGCATCGGCGATGCGACCGTCGAGCTTGCCCAGATCCTTGTTGGCCATGGCGCAGGCCTTCTTGATGACCCCGAGCGCGCGGACGATGGCGATGGGCTGCTTTTCCCAGCCGATCGGGAAATTCTGGATCGAACGCTGGGTCTGGGCGCCCCAGTACTTGTCCGCCGGGACTTCCAGCGGGCCGAAGCTGTCGGTTTCTGTGCGGGTTTCGGTCATCGGGACACTCCTTGACGGTTTGCCCCTCAATAGCGGGTTCGACGCGGAGTTCAATAATGTATACTGCGGAATACCGTAACCTTCGACGTTAACATCGAAGGAAATCGACCGAGTTGGCCGTGAGGCCCCGGATCGAGTCCGGGGCAGGCCCCGGATCAGGTCCGGGGCAGCGTTGTCGATATCTCGAAGGGCAGCGACTACTTGCGGAAGGAATCGAGGCTGACAACCTCGGCGTCATGCTTGTCGCCGGGCGCATCGCCGTCGTCGTCGGGGGTGTCATCCTCTTCGCCAAGCGCGGCGAGCGGCTGCTCGTCGTCTTCCTGGGTCTCGAAGCGCAGACCGAATTCGACCGAGGGATCGACGAAGGTCTTGATCGCGTCGTAGGGGATGTAGAGCGGCTCTGGCGCGTCGCCGAAATTCAGCGTCACCGAGAAGCCGTCTTCGCCGACATCGAGGTTTTCATACCAGTGCTGCATCACCACCGTCATGTCGGTGGGGTAGCGGTCGGTCAGCCATTGCGCCAACTCGACATCCGCATGGGTGGTGTCGAAGGTAATGAAGAAGTGGTGATCGCCGGGCAGCCCGTGTTCTGCCACATCCTCAAGCACTTCGCGGATGAGGCCCCGCATGGCGCGGTGCATGAGATTGCCGTAGTCGATGCTGGTCTTCATTGAAGTTCCCCGGAGTTCTTCTTCGGATCATACGGGATTCGAGACGAAACAAAAGGGGCTCGGGCCGGGCTTTGTCACATTCCCGTCACCCAGCCCAGTGCCACCGCTGCAAGCGCTGTGACAAGCAGCGTCAGAGGCACCGATCGCTTGAGGCCGAAGAGCAGGACCGCGGCGAAACCGGTCAGCAGAAGGGCCACCGGATCGAGGCTGGCGGGCACCGGCAGGGTCAGGCTGACCGGGCCTCTGGCCAGGGTCACGCTGGTGGTGAAGAGCACCCCGATGGCGAACCAGACCGAGAGGTTGGCGATCACGCCGACCACCGCCGCCGTCACCGCCGAAAGCGCCGCGCCGATGCGGGGCCGGGCGGTGATCTGCTCGAGATACGGCGCGCCGGCAAAGATCCACAGGAAACACGGCGTGAAGGTCATCCAGAGCGTCAGCGCCCCGGCCAGCACAAAGCCGCCCCAGCCGCTGTCGTTGAAGCCGGCAAGGTGGCCTACGAATTGCGTCACCAGGATCAGCGGGCCCGGCGTGGTTTCGGCGAGGCCCAGCGCGTCGATCATCTCGGCGGTGGTGATCCAGCCCTGCGCCTGCACCACCTCCTGCGTCATGTAGGCCAGCACGGCGTAGGCGCCGCCGAAGGTCACCAGCGCCAGCTTGCCGAAGAAGAGCGCGAGGTCGAGCAGAAAGGGCATGTTGAGCGCCCAGAGCACCACCAGCGGCAGCAGCCAGAGCCCGCCCCAGAGCGGCACCGCCAGCCAGGGCGCCTTGCCGTGGCGCGGCGGCAGCTCGGTGGTCTCGGGCACCCGCGCCCTCAGCGCGCCCACCAGAGCGGCCAGCGCGATGATCAGCGGAAACGGCAGCTGCAGGGCAAAGAGCGCCACGAAAGCCGCCACCGCCAGCGCCAGGTCGCCCCGGCCCTTGAGCGCTTTCTTCGACAGACGGAACAGCGCCTGGGCGACGATGACGATCACCGTCGCCTTGACGCCCAGGAACAGCGTCTGCACCAGCGGCACCGCGCCGTAGCTGATGTAGATCGCCGCCAGAGCGGTGATCACGACGGCCCCGGGCAGGACAAAGAGCAGCCCGGCCAGCAGCCCGCCAAAGGTGCCGCGCAGCCGCCAGCCGGCATATGTGGCCAGCTGCATCGCCTCTGGCCCCGGCAACATCATGCAGAAGCTGAGCGCGCGCAAAAACTGCTCTTCGGTCAGCCACTTGCGGTCGTCGACCAGCTCGCGGTGCATGACGGCGATCTGCGCCGCCGGGCCGCCGAATGACAGAAGCCCGATCCGCCCGAAGGCGGTGAGCAGTTCGGATGTAGTCGGGGTCATGCCTTGCCTGCCTCTTGCGCCCGCGCTGCGGGCCAGTCGTGGCCCTCGTCATAGCCATCCCGCGCCCAGCGGTACAGGGCATCATAAAGCGGCAGGCCTGCCGCCAACTGTGCCTGATCATTGCGAAACTGCCGTGACAGCCCGACCGAGAGCGCCAGCAGCCCGGCGGCGGCCGGGTGCAGATCGTGCCGATTGGTGTCGGCGGCCCGGACCACCAGGGCCATGCGCTGCAGAGGTTCGGAGGTGAGGGTGAATTCCTCGAGCATGGTGTCGAAGGTGCAGGCGGCGCCCCGATGGCTCCAGAAGGTGCCCTCGACGTCAAAGGGCGTGGCGCCGAAGCGCTCGGCGACGCCCGCGACTTCCTCGGGAGCAACGTAGAGAAAGCGGGCGTCGCGGTCGACAAAGCGGCGGATCAGCCAGGGGCAGGCGATGCGGTCGATCTTGGGCCGGTGCCGGGTGACCCAGAGGGTGGCGCCGTTGACCGGGGCGGGCAAGGCGGCGAGCGGGATGCGCTGGGTCTCGGGGCTGTCGCGCCAGGCGTACATGCCGCCCGAGAGGTATTCGGCCTCGCACCCCTCCGAGGCGAGCCAGGCCGCGATGCCCTGGCTGAGCTTGCGGCCTTTCTGACAGACGATGACGGCGCGCTTGTTCTGCAGCCTCTCGGCGAGGCCGGTGAGGTCGGCGTGACTGTGACGGGAAGCGCCGGGGATCAGGTAGGGATCGTCGGCCACGTCCTCTGGCAGGCAGATGTCGATAATCTCCGGGCAGTCGGGCGTGCCGATCAGACGGTTGAGCTGGGGGACAGTGATCTCGTTCGGGGCAGGCATGGTGCATCCTTTCGGGCCGGGCGAACCGGCGGCTGGGATGCGACTTTGGGCCTGGGCCTCACGGGGCAGTCGCGATTCGGGCCCCATGGCGGGATGGTGCGCGGTTGGGGTGGGGGATGTCAAATGGTGGGGTGGTGCGGGGTGCGGCATAGTTCTTATGTCCTGGCGCGGAATCAAGGCCGTCAGGCCGCCGCGCCATCGCCGACCCGCCCCCCGGGGCGGCGATTTGGTTTCCGTAAGCGCGCCGTACTGATCTCCTTCGGATTTGACTGGGATAAAGCGCTGTCGAAGGGCGGTTGGATCGCCACCCCGCGGGTCGGCGATGTCGCGGCTCGAGGGCTTTGGTTGGTGAGGAGGTCCCGGATCGGGGTCCGGGACGACGCCGGGTTTGTGTCCCTACGCGGAAACAAGGCCGTCAGGCCGCCGCGCCATCGTCATGCCAGAGGCACGCCTCCGGCATGACCCGCCCCCCGGGGCGTCGATTTGTCTGCCACAAGCGCGTCGCTCGGAGCACCTTCGGATTTGGCTGGGATAAAGCGCTGTCGAACGGAGGTTGGATCGCCACCCCGCGGGCCGGCGATGTCGTGGAACGGGAGCTTTGACCGGCAATGAGGTCCCGGATCAGGTCCGGGACGCCGTGGGACTTGTGTCCTCGCGCGGAACAAGGCCGCAGGCCGCCGCGCCATCGTCATGCCAGAGGCATGCCTCCGGCATGACCCGCCCCCCGGGGCGGCGATTGGGTTACCCTAGGCGCGCCGTTCTGATCTCTTCCGGATTTGGCTGGGATAAAGCGCCGTCGAACGAATGTCGGATCGCCACCCCGCGGGTCGGCGATGTCGCGGCTTGCACGAGGCGTCACGAAAGCCGCCAGACACACCGCACCCTGTTCACCGCAAAAAGAGGAAGTGCAGGTTTCTGTTGCCAGGTACCTGCGAACCCCGCCTAGGGCTGCTAAGCTCTAGGACTTAAGATTTCGACAGTTCGGACTGCTTACGCAGCCATCGCCATCGGAGCTTTGTTGTCGTTTGCAACTAGCTTAGGTGTACCGATAACGGTGGTAACTCACCGGGACAAAGCTAACCCCTTTAGACGTTCGTCGATCCTGTTTCGGCCCCATGATCCCCAAACGAAGGATGATTGGTGGAGCCGCCGGGTACCGCCCCCGGGTCCGATCCGCTTATTACGAGCGCGTTTATGTCCATAGTCCCGAAGGACAACGCTCAATATA
The DNA here is from genome assembly GCF_048263515.1 of Marinovum sp. Lineage (NCBI taxonomy): Bacteria > Pseudomonadati > Pseudomonadota > Alphaproteobacteria > Rhodobacterales > Roseobacteraceae > Marinovum > Marinovum sp. The sequence goes on from NZ_JBLXEC010000006.1 coordinate 131,572, forward strand.
GGGCGGCACTCGGGGGATGTTAAGGGGTCAAAGCCCCGGACCCGGCAGGTTTCTTGCCGCGCTGGCTGCGGTAGAGCGTGTAGAGCCCCGAGGCCACGATCACCGCGCTGCCGGCCCAGGTCATCAGGTCGGGGCGTTCGCCGAAGACCAGGATGCCGAGGATCATGGCAAAGACCAGCCGCGTGTAGCGGAAGGGCACGGTGACGGCCACGGCGCCCACCCGCATCGAGGCGGTGAGGCTGGCATAGGCCAGAACGCCGATGACCACCGCCAGCGCCAGCTCGACCGAGGCGCGCGGTCCGGGCAGGGGCCCCAGACCGGTCACCGCCACCATGATCGCCCCGGCGACCACCAGCATGACAAAGCCGTAGACGCCAAGCTGGACGTTGGACATCGACGGCGGGCTGGCCCGCGTGGCCAGATCGCGCCCGGCAAAGCCCAGCATGCCCAGTACCGCAAAGATGCTGGTGGCGGTGAAGGCGTCGGTGCCGGGGCGCAAAATCATCAGCACGCCGACAAAGCCCAGCGCGATCGCCATCCAGCGCCGCCAGCCCACCACCTCGCCAAAGAAGACCACCGCGCCCAGCGCCACCACCAGCGGCGTCGCCTGCAGGATGGCCGAGACCAGCGACAGCGGCGCCAAGGCAAAGGCCAGGGTGTAGAACAACCGCCCCAGCACCTCCGAGGCCGAGCGCAGCAGCAGAGGTCGGGTAAAGATCGCCGGGTGAAAGAGTGGCTCTTTGCGCAGCCGCGCCCAGATCAGGAAGACCGCCATGCCGCCTAGGCCGAAGACCATGAGCGCCAGCCCGACGCTGACCTCCTGCATGGCGGATTTCAGGAACATGTCCTCGACGGCGAAACAGGCCATCGCGACGGTCATCAGAAGGGGGCCGTTTCGCAGCATGGGGCAGGGTCCGGGACAGGGTCTCGAGGACCTTGCACGGCGGGGCCGGGCGGTCAATCCGTTCTCGCCGTCCTGTGCGCCGTCGCCCGGGGCGAAGCGCGCAGAAGCCCCGCCGCTCGCAGCGGCAGGGTCTTTGTCAGACAGCGCCTCCCGTGGCTCAGGCGGCCTGCGCCGCCGCCAGCCGGGCGCGCAGCGCGGCGGGTACCAGCTGCAGTGCCTTCGGACGCCCCAGGCGCTGTCAGGTCAGGGGACGGATCTTGAGCCGGGTGACGCGGTTGTCCTTGCGGCCTGTGACCTCGAACCGGAAGCCGTGGAACGAGAAGACCTGGCCCACCGCCGGAATGATCTGCGCTTCGTGGATGACGAGGCCGGCGACGGTGTTGGCCTCCAGATCGGGCAGGTTCCAGTCGGTGGCGCGGTTGAGGTCGCGGATCGTCATGGCGCCGTCGACGTGGTAATGGCCGTCCTCGCCGCGGCGCACGGTATGTTCGGCGTCGGGGTCGAATTCATCGGTGATCTCGCCGACGATCTCTTCGAGGATGTCCTCGAGCGTGATCAGACCTTCGAGCGAGCCGTATTCATCCACCACCAGCGCAAAATGGGTGCGGCGGCGCAGGAACTGGCGCATCTGGTCGTCGAGCGAGGTGGTGTCGGGCACGAAGTAGGGCTTCATCGCCACGGTGGTGATGTCGAAGCTTTCGAGCACGCCGTTCTGTTCCGCGGTGCCGTCGACCAGCTTGTTCATCGCGCGCAGCAGGTCCTTGGCGTGGATCACGCCGATGATGTTCTCGGGGTCGTTCTTGAACACCGGCAGACGGGTGTGACGGCTCTCGAGGCACTGCGTCAGGATATCGCGCGGCGGGGTGTCGGCGTCGATCATCTCGATGCCCGAGCGGTGCAGCATGATCTCCTCGACAGTGCGCTCAGACAGGTCGAGCGCGCCGAGGATGCGGTCGCGGTCCTCCTTCTGCACCACGCCCTCGGAATGGCCCAGATGCAGCGCGCCGGCGATTTCCTCGCGCACGGCAAGGATGTGGCTGTCGGGGTCGGTCTTGACGCCGAACAGGCTGAGGATGCCGCGCACCAGCAGGCGCACCGCGCTTACCACCGGCGAGAACACCCGGATCACGATGGCAATCGGCGCCGCGACGATGGCGGCGGCGCGTTCGGCATTGGTGATGGCAAAGGTCTTGGGCAGCACCTCGGCAAAGATCAACACCAGCAGCGTCATGATCAGCGTCGCCATCGCCACGCCGCTTTCACCAAACAGCCGGGTAAAGAGCGCCGTCGCCAGCGAGGTGGCAAGGATGTTGACCAGGTTGTTGCCCAGCAGGACCGAGCCGATCAGCCGCTCGTTGTCCTCGGTGATCTTGAGCGCCCGGTCGGCGCCGCGGTTGCCCTTGTCGGCCTGCGCCCGCAGCTTGCCGCGAGAGGCAGCGGTCAGCGCGGTTTCCGAGCCGGAGAAGAAACCGGAGAGCACGAGAAGCAGCAGGATGGCCGAGGAAGTTATCCAGAAGGCGCCGTCAAGCAGGCTGGGCGAGGGGTCCATGTCGTCTTTCTTTCGGTTGATTTGCGCAGGTTATGGGGTGGGACGGGCCTGTAATCAAGGGACGCCCGGCAGCCCATGGCCGAAGCGGGCGCAAAGGCCGCGGTCGCCGCATCTAGCCAATTAGGAAAAATTACGAACTCGTGTTAAGGTAGGCCTTATTGTGAGAGGAGAACATTATGAAAAAACTGCTTCTGACCGCGGTCTCAGTGATCGCATTGGCGGGGACTGCCACCGCCGGTATCGGCAACGGCAAGGGTGTCGACAAGGGCAACAAGAATGGCTGGGAAAGCTCCGGCGGCGGGTATGTCGGCAAGGTGCCGCCCGGTCTGAATGTCAGCGGTGACAATGGCCGCGTCGATAACGGCGGCGGCAATGGCGGTGAAAACCTCGAGGGCAACACGCCCAATAGAAACGGCGAAGACGGCAGCGGGGACGACGATCCGAACTGAGGCCCGCTTCCAGCCAAACAAGGACGGCCCGCTTTGCGGTCCGTTATTTTGCAGCCTCAGTCCCGCGCCAGCGGGTGATGCTCCAGCACCAGTTCCCGCAGCCGTTCTTCCAGCACATGGGTGTAGATCTCGGTCGTGGCGACATCGGCATGGCCCAGCAGGGTCTGGATCGCGCGCAGGTCGGCGCCGTTCTGCAGCAGGTGGGTGGCAAAGGCATGGCGCAGGGTGTGCGGCGTGATGTCGGCGGGCGAGAGGCCGGCATCCACCGCCAGGCTCTTGATCAGATTGAAGAACCAGTGCCGCGTCAGGTGCCCGGCCTTGCCGCGCGAGGGAAAGAGGAAGGGCGAGGGCGGCTTGCCCTTGAGCCGCGCGGCCTCTTCCGCCGCGTCGCGGATCGCCAGCCAGGCGGTCAGCGCCTCGCGCGCCGGCGGTGACAACGGCACCATGCGTTCCTTGCCGCCCTTGCCGCGCACCAGGATCAGGCGGGGATCGCCGCGCACCGCCGCCACGGGCAAAGAGACCAGCTCGGTCACCCGCAGCCCGGTGGCATAGAGCACCTGCATCAGGCAGAGGTCGCGGGCGCGGTCGGCGGGATTGCGGCCATGGGTCTCGGCGGCCTGCAGCAGGCGCTCGACATCGTCGATCGACAGCGTCTTGGGCAGGCGCTTTTCCTTGCCCGGCCCGGCGATCTGGATCGCCGGATTGTCCATCCGCCAGCCTTCCTCGAAACCGAAGCGATAGAGCTGCTTGATCGCCGAGAGCCGCCGCGCGCGGGTCGACCGCGCCAGCCCCTGGGCCTCGCAATGCACCAGGTAGCCTTCGATGTCGTCGCGCTGCGCGGTCTCGAAGCTCTGCCCTTTGGCAGCCAGCCAGTCGGCCACGTCGCGCAGGTCGCGACCATAGGCCAGCAGGGTGTTGTGCGCCGCGCCAAGCTCGGCCGCCTGGGCTTCGAGAAAGGCGGAAATATGGGCGTGGTCCATCGCCCCTCAGCCCTCGGCCGCGAGCAGGAGCGACTGCAGCGCCGCACGGCGGGCGGTATCCTCGAGCCCCACGGCGCGGAAGGTCGACAGCGCCTCGGCCAGCGCCTTGTCATCGCCAAGATGGCCCTGATAGGCCAGCGACATGGCGCGCAGGATCACCTCGCCCAGCCGGCCGGCATTGAGCAGCGCCTGCAGATGCGCCGGCGGCGGATTGGCGAAACCCTCGGCAATGGCGCGGGCGCGCGGGCTGGGGGCGGTGGCCTCGTCCGGGCGGCCCTGGGCCAGCGCCACGGCGAATTTTTGCAACAGGCTGCGCGGCTCGATCCGGCGCGAGAGGCGTTCGTAATTGGGCGACAGCAGCGCCGCCTCCATCTGCAGGCCGGCGGCGGTGCCGGTCAGCTCGACACTGGCCAGCGTGTCGCCATAGGCCTTGGCAAAGGCGGTCAGCAGACCGGCCTCCGACATTACCGCCCAGACCTGGCGCAATGCCCTGTCGATCTTCTCGGCATCGCCTTCGCCGAGCGCCCGCTCGAAGCGTTGCACCGCCTCGGCCCGGTCCCAGACCCCGCCAGAGGCCGAGGGATCATTGGCGGTGTAGAAGGCAAAGAGCCGCTGCTCGGAAATCGCCCCGGCGCGCACCAGCCGCTCCGCCGCCTCGATCTGCGCCTTCCAGCCGCTGTCGCCGGGCAGGTCGGCATTGGCAAAGGCGCGGGGCAGGGTGTGGGTCGGCACCGGTTCGCCCATCGCCTCGTGCAGGCGGTATTCCAGCGGGCTCATCCGCAGCGAGGGCGGCGGCACCGAGACCTCTTCGGCCAGTTCGGGATCGAGGAAGGCCAAGAGCAGGTTGAACTGCGCGGGCGAGATGTCGCCCAGGGCCTCGCCGGTGATCAGCGTGGTCAGCGCCAGGTCCCAGTTGCCCGATTGCGCCAGGCAATAGACCCGGTAATCCGCGCCGGGCGCCAGATGCGGCTGCGCCGCCAGCACCTCGCAGGCGGCTACGCCGGGGCCGGCCAGCAGCGAGAGATCCAGCACCCTGGCGAACAGCGCCGGGTCGGACTTGGCATCGGTCAGCGCCAGAAGCTCGGCCGCCTGGGCAATCGCGCCCATGGCAATCAGCCGGTCGATCCGCGCCACCAGGAACTTGCCATCGGCGGGCTCCGGCGGCAGCGCCTCGGCCAGCAGCAGCGCAAACAGCAGCGACTGCATCGCCGGCTGGCCGTCGACGTTCTGGGCAATCAGCAGATCGGCCAGCTGCGCGGTGTCGCTGTTGCGCCAGAGCGTCTGCGGAAAGCCGGTGACATGCGGCGGCAGCAGGCCCACGGCATCCACCGTCGGCGCATCCAGCGGCTCGACGATGATCTCGGGGCGGGTGGCATCCTTGGTGACCGGCGGCTCGGGCTTTTGCGGCGCGAGGGCTGCGGCATCGGGCACCAGCCCGAAATCGGCGTTCTCCTGCGGTTGCCGGTCGAGCCAGTCGATCGCCGACAGCGGATCCTGCGCGGCCAGCGGCCCGGCAAGCGATCCTGCCAGCGCCAGCTGCACCAGACCGGCAAGTAAGAGGCCGTCAGCCCGCATCAAGCACCACCGGTTTGCGAATCTCCTCGGCGGGCGGCGAGAAGTCGGCGCCGAAGAACGGACCGACATATGCATAGCCTACCAGCGCGATCGCCGCGAGAACCGCGAGGTAAAAGAGGTATTTGATCAATCGGCCCATCGGGTGCTGCCTCTGCCTTGTCTTCGGGATGCCCGCTTTCGGGGTGTTTTTTTCTTCTTATATCTGGCCTTTTTTGCAAGTTCACGTCATTCACGTCCGAGATACAAACTTTTGAGCAGTTGAGGCCGAAATCGGCAAGATCATGCAGTGGCGGGTGAAGAAGACCATCGTGATGGTCGGCATGATGGGGGCCGGCAAGACGGCCGTGGGGCGCGCTCTGGCGCAGAGGCTGGGTGTGTCCTTCCTCGATTCCGATGCCGAGATCGTCGAGGCGGCCAACATGAGCATCGCCGAGATATTCGCCCGCGACGGCGAGCCGTTCTTTCGCGCCCGCGAGACCGAGGTGATCGGACGGCTGCTGGAAACCGAACGCTGCGTGCTCTCGACCGGCGGCGGCGCCTTTCTCTCGGGCACCAACCGCGAAATGATCGCCGAAAAGGGCGTGGCGGTCTGGCTCGATGCCGATCTCGACCTGCTCTGGAGCCGGGTCAGGCACAAGGACACCCGTCCGCTGCTGCGCACCGCCGATCCCTATGCCACGCTCAAGCAGCTGTTCGACGCCCGCGTGCCGCAATATGCCAAGGCCGAGGTGCGGGTGAAGGCCTGCAAATCCTATTCGATCGACCAGATGGCGCGCCGGGTGATCGAAGAGCTCGAGGCGCGCCCTGACGTGTTGGAGAAGCTGTGATGAGCGAAACGGTCCATGTGCCCCTGGGCGAGCGCGCCTACGACATCCGCATCGGCGGCGGTCTGCTGGCCCGCGCCGGTGCCGAGATCGCGCCGTTTCTGGCACGGCGCCGCGTGGCAGTGCTGACCGACGAAAACGTGGCCGCGGCGCATCTCGACGCGCTGCGCGACGGTCTGGCGGCCGAGGGCATCGAGATGGTTGCCCTGGCGCTGCCGCCCGGTGAAAGCACCAAGGCCTGGCCGCAGTTCTCTCGCGCGGTAGAATGGCTGCTGGAACAGAAGGTCGAGCGCCGCGACGTGGTGGTGGCGTTGGGCGGCGGCGTGATCGGCGATCTGGCAGGCTTCGCCGCCGCGGTGCTTCGGCGGGGCGTGCGCTTCGTGCAGGTGCCGACCTCGCTGCTGGCGCAGGTCGACAGCTCGGTCGGCGGCAAGACCGGCATCAACGCGCCGCAAGGCAAGAACCTGATCGGCGCCTTCCACCAGCCTTCGCTGGTGCTGGCCGACACCGACGTGCTCAAGACCCTGCCCGAGCGGGATTTCCTCGCCGGCTACGGCGAGGTGGTGAAATACGGGCTTTTGGGCGATGCTGCCTTCTTCGACTGGCTCGAGACCAACGGCCCTGCGATGGCCGCCGGCGACGATGCCGCCCGCATCCACGCGGTGCGCCGCTCCTGCGAGATGAAGGCCGAAATCGTGGTGCGCGACGAGACCGAGCAGGGCGACCGCGCGCTTTTGAACCTCGGCCATACCTTCTGCCACGCGCTCGAGGCCGCCACCGGCTATTCCGACAGGCTGCTGCACGGCGAAGGTGTGGCGATCGGCTGCGCCCTGGCGTTCGAGCTCTCGTCGCGGCTGGGCCTCTGCTCTCAGGAAGACCCGAGCCGCGTCCGCGCCCATATCAAGGCCATGGGCATGAAATGCGACCTGAGCGACATCCCCGGCGATCTGCCCTCGGCCGAGGCGCTGCTAGACCTCATGGGACAGGACAAGAAGGTGGTCGACGGCACCCTGCGCTTCATCCTCGCGCGCGGGATCGGCGAGGCCTTCGTCACCTCCGACGTGCCGCGCGACAAGGTTCTGGCGGTGCTGAAGGACGGACTTTCCGGGCGCTAGCGCAAAAGGCAGGGCTGCGTATTTGTGAAAGAGAAGAAGCAGAAAGAGGGGCGCACCCCCCATGTCTTCTTCTCTTTGAAAAATACGCCACGCCTCGGGTGACGGTCAGTCCGCGGCTGAAAACCTGGCGGCCTGTTCCAGTTCGACCTTCAGATCGCCGTAACCGGTGAAGCGCCGCTCGAAGGCCAGGCCGAGGCGCTCGGCGCAGGCGCGGGCCTTGTCGGTCAGGGCGGGGTCGTCGGTCTGGGCCTGGTAGACCAGCTTGTCGTAATTGCCGAAGTACATCTCACGCAACTCCGGGTGTCGGTCGAGACCCAGGGGCTGCCAGACGAAGGCGTCGAATTGCCGGACCAGGAAATCCGTCAGGTAGAAGGCGGTGAACTCCTCGCGCGCGGCAAAGGTCGCATTGCCCTCGAAGAAGCTGTAGCAATGCGGGCCCGCCACCATCTCGACCCCCATCTCGGCGCAGGCGGCCTGCAACTGCCCGCCGGTGCCGCAATCGGCATAGACCACGAAGAGCCGGTCGTAATGCGCGCGGTGTTTCGCCACCGCGGCGCGCACGGCATCGGTGATCCTGTCGGGGGTGTTGTGCAGCTTGGCCGGCAGGCAGGCGAGGTCGAGGTGATCCCAGCCGTTGGCCGCCTTGAGATCGAGGATCTCGCGCGCCAGCGCGCCGCAGGCGATCAGCAATATGCGGCCCTGACCGCGCGGCGCGAGGCCGCTTTCGGTCAGGGTCGTGTCGTTGAGACGGGTCTCGCTCACCCGGCCATCTGGTTGTGACGGCGCGCAACCAGCGTCTTGGCGGTTTCCACCGCGACCGCGGCGTCCCGGCAATAGGCATCGGCGCCGATCGCCTTGCCGAACTCCTCGTTCAGCGGCGCGCCACCGACCAGCACGATGTAATCGTCGCGGATGCCCATCTCGACCATCGTGTCGATCACCACTTTCATGTAGGGCATCGTCGTGGTCAGCAGCGCTGACATGCCGAGGATGTCGGCGCCTTCAGCCTTGGCCGCGTCAAGATAACTCTCGACCGGGTTGTTGATTCCGAGGTCGACCACTTCGAAGCCCGCACCCTCCATCATCATCGAGACAAGGTTCTTGCCGATGTCGTGGATGTCACCCTTGACGGTGCCGATCACCATCTTGCCCATGCGCGGCGCGCCGGTCTCTGCCAGCAGCGGCTTGAGGATTGCCATGCCGCCCTTCATCGCGTTGGCCGCCAGAAGCACCTCTGGAACAAAGAGAATCCCGTCGCGGAAGTCTTTGCCGACGATGGTCATGCCGCCGACCAGCGCGGTGGTGAGCACGTCGTAAGGCTGCCAGCCGCGTTCGAGCAGGATGTTCACGCCTTCCTCGATTTCCTCCCTGAGGCCATCGTAGAGGTCGTCATGCATCTGCTGGACAAGCTCTTCGTCGTCCAGTTCGGAAAGGATGATGTCGTCTTCTTCATCAGACATTGCGTGATTCCCTTGCTTGGGCCGGGAGGCCCGGTTTTTTCCAGCTATGGCCAGAATGCCGCAGCTCATGTTGGCGGATTGCGACACAGCCGGCCCTGTCACCGACGAATGCCGGGGCGGGGCGGCGGATACGCCGCGGTGAATTGCAAATGTTCTTCGTTCGTTCTAATCTGTGCCCATGGAAGAGCTGCCCCCTGACATCGACGCCCGCCAGCGGCCCGGCCGCGGCGCCAACCGCAACGAAAGCGGTCGTTTCGAGCGGCTTGCGCGGGTGGCGGCGCATGACGGCTGGGAGATCGCTGAAGAACTGCCGGTGCTGCGCACCGAGGTGCGGGAAGAGCAGGCGCGCAGCCTGATCACCTACAACCGTTCGCCCGATCTGCCGTTCGACCGGTCGATCAATCCCTACAGGGGTTGCGAGCATGGTTGCATCTACTGTTTTGCCCGGCCCAGCCATGCCTATCTGGGCCTCTCGCCCGGCCTCGATTTCGAGACCCGGCTGGTGGCGCGGCCCAATGCGCCGGAGGTCTTGCGGCGCGAGCTGCGCGCGCGGGGTTACCGCGTGGCGCCGCTGGCGATCGGCACCAATACCGATCCCTATCAACCGCTTGAGCGCGATCGCGGCATCATGCGCGCCTGTCTCGAGGTGCTGGCCCAATGCAATCATCCGGTGGCCATCGTCACCAAGGGCACGCTGGTCGAGCGTGACATCGACATCCTGGCGCCGATGGCGGCGAAAGGTCTGGCGCGGGTCGGCCTGTCGGTGACCTCGCTCGATGCCGCGCTGTCGCGCAGGATGGAGCCGCGGGTGCCGGCGCCCAAGCGGCGGCTGGCCACCATCCGACGGCTGAGCGAGGCCGGCATCCCCGTACGGCTCATGGTCTCGCCGGTGGTGCCGGCGCTCACCGATCCCGAGCTTGAGGCCATTCTCGAGGCCGGCGCCGAGGCTGGTGCCGATGCCGCGAGCTGGATCATGCTGCGGCTGCCGCGAGAGGTCTCGCCGCTCTGGCAGGCCTGGCTGGCCGAGCATTACCCCGACCGCGCCGGCCGCATCATGGCGCGGCTGCGAGAGATGCACGGCGGCAAGGATTACGACGCCCGCTGGGGCCACCGGATGCGCGGCGAGGGCGCCTATGCCGAGATCATCGCGGCGCGCTTTCGCCGCAAGGCCCGCGCGCTGGGCCTCGACCGCAAGGTCGCGCCGCTGCGCTGCGATCTCTTTGCCCGCCCGCAACAAGCGGGCGACCAGCTCACGCTGTTCTGAGCCCGTTGCCGGGAGACCGCTGTTTGCACGGGGAAGGCATGCCATGGGCGTGGCCGATCCAAGGTTGGTGATGAAAGGGGCCGGGCCGGCCGCCGTTGAGACCTGGCCCGCGCGGGCTCAGCCGCGCCGGCGCCGCCGGTTGCGGCTGGGCGCCTCGACCGCGTTCTCGCCGGAACCGTCGGTGTCGGAGCTGAAGCCGCCGATCTGCTCGACGATCTGTTCCAGCGTCGGACGCGGGCCCTTGGGACGGGTTTCCAGCGCCTTGCGCATGGCGCGCAGATGGTCGGGCATGGTGCCGCAGCAGCCGCCGATGATCCGGGCGCCGGCGTCGCGGGCCAGAACGGCGTAGTCGCCCATCAGCTCGGGCGTGCCGTCATAGTGGATGTGGCCGTCGACGTATTTCGGAATGCCGGCATTGCCCTTGGCGATCAGCGGCAGGTCGGGGCCCTGGGCGGCAAAGCTCAGGGTGGTGCGCAGCAGGTCGGAAGCTCCGGTGCCGCAGTTGGCGCCAAAGGCCAGCGGCGGGTTCGGCAGGCCCTGGGCCAGCTGCACCATGTCCGAGGCGGTGACGCCCATCATCGTGCGGCCGGCGGTGTCAAAGCTCATGGTGCCACACCAGGGCATGCCGGCCAGGGCAAAGGCCTCGGCCGCGGCACGGAATTCCTCGGGGGCAGAGATCGTCTCGACCCAGAGCACATCGGCGCCACCCGCCTTGAGCCCCTCGGCCTGCTCGTGGAACATCTCGACCGCCTCGGCATGGCTGAGCGTGCCGACGGGCTCCATGATGTCACCGGTCGGGCCGACGGAGCCCGCGACGATGACCGGACGGCCAGCGGCATCTGCCACCTCGCGGCCCAGTTCGGCGGCGATGCGGTTCAGCTCGGTCACCCGGTCCTGGGCGTTGTGCAGTTTCAGCCGCGAGGCATTGCCGCCGAAGCTGTTGGTCAGGAAGATGTCCGAACCGGCCTCGACCGCGCCGCGATAGAGCGCGCGGATTTTCTCGGGCTCGTCGACGTTCCAGAGCTCGGGCGCGTCGCCGGACATCAGGCCCATGTTGAACAGGTTGGTCCCGGTCGCGCCGTCGGCGAGAAGCCAGTCGCGGTCCTGCAGAAGCTTGCTCAGCGCGTCGGTCATGGGGAGGGCCTTCCTGTTTTTATGTCTCGGGGCAGATGCCACAGTGCGCGACTGTGCGCAAATTCATAATGTGCATGATCTTTATGAGCCCGGTGCGGGGCAGGGCGCGGCCCTGGTCCGGTTCATTCCCGCCGGAAGGCATGGCAGGACGGCACCCTTTCCCCAGCCGGGACCGGCGGTGAGGGACAACGGGCTGCGGGCTGCTTGACACCTGCAAGGCCAGCGATACTTCGCCGCAGGTCGTCAAGCAGGTCGTCAAGACGGGGGGCAAGTGGCCCTGCAGGCAGGGCCACTTGTATCACTCTCTCAACGTCAGTGTCTCAGCGGACTTCCTTGACGATCTGGCCTTTGGCCTCGATCAGCATCTCGGCCATCTTGGCGCGGATCTCGGCCTCGTCGGCCTTGCCCTTGAGGTCGGCGGCAACCTTGCGCACCACGTCCTCGTGGCCGATCTCTTCGAAATCGGCCTTGACCACCTCGAGCGCATAGGCATTGGCCTCGTCGCCGGTCTTGCCCAGAAGCCCCGCCGCCCAGAGACCGACCAGCTTGTTGCGGCGGGCCTCGGCCTTGAAGTTCATTTCCTCGTCATGGGCAAACTTGGCCTCGAAGGCGTGTTCGCGGTCGTCGAATGTGGTCATGGCGTGTCCTCTGGTGCCGAATTCTTCTTACCAGATATGCAGTCACACGGCCCGCGCCGCAAGAGCGGAGGTCCGCTTGCGACAAAGCATAGCATGGCGTAAGAGGGCGCACGCGCGGCGGGACTCGGCCCTGAGCCGCGCAAGACATGAAAGGCTGCGAGATGGCGCGTCGCAAGAAGATTTACGAAGGCAAGGCCAAGATTCTATACGAAGGCCCGGAACCCGGCACCCTGGTGCAATACTTCAAGGATGACGCCACCGCCTTCAACGCGCAGAAGAAGGACGTGGTCGACGGCAAGGGCGTTCTCAACAACCGCCTGAGCGAATTCTTCATGACCGGTCTCAACGAGATCGGCGTGCCGACCCATTTCATCAAGCGCCTCAACATGCGCGAACAGCTGGTCAAGGCCTGCGAGATCGTGCCGCTCGAGGTGATCGTGCGCAACTTTGCCGCCGGATCGATGAGCCAGCGCCTGGGCATCGAGGAAGGCACGCGGCTGCCGCGCCCAATCGTGGAATATTGCTACAAGGACGACAAGCTGGGCGATCCGCTGGTCACCGAAGAGCATATCGCCGCCTTCGGCTGGGCCAGCCCGCAGGACATGGACGACATCCTCAGCCTGGCGCTGCGGGTCAACGATTACCTGTCCGGCCTGATGTATGGCGTCGGCATCAAGCTGGTCGACTTCAAGATCGAGATCGGCCGGGTCTATGACGGTGACTTCCAGCGCCTGATCGTCGCCGACGAGATCAGCCCCGACAGCTGCCGGCTGTGGGATATCGAGACCGGCAAGAAGCTCGACAAGGATGTCTTCCGCCGCGATCTCGGCAACCTGACCGACGCCTATACCGAGGTGGCGACCCGTCTGGGCGTCATGCCGCGCAAGGCGACCCCGATGGAAAAGCCCAAGCTTATCAACTGAATGCGCCCCTGTCTTGCGGCGGATGGCGTATTTGAAAAGAGAAGAAGACCCTTGGGGTGACAATAGTCCCGGGGCGCGACAAGGACGAAGTGGCATGAAAGCACGTGTGCATGTGATGTTGAAAACCGGTGTGCTCGACCCCCAGGGCGAGGCCGTGCGCCATGCGCTTGGCGCGCTGGGGTTCGACGGCGTCGAGGGCGTGCGCCAGGGCAAGGTGATCGACCTCGATCTGGCCGAAGGCACCACCGAGGCGCAGGTCGCCGAGATGTGCGAGAAGCTGCTCGCCAACACGGTGATCGAAAGCTACCAGATCGAGATGCAGTGAGTGGCGTGAGCCATTGAAAGCGCAGAGTTTTTCAGGAGAGTTCACATGAAAGCCGCAGTCCTCGTCTTTCCGGGTTCGAATTGCGACCGCGACATGGCCAAGGCCTTCGAGGCGGTGGGCTTTGACGTCTCGATGGTCTGGCACAAGGATCACGCGCTGCCAGAGGGCGTCGACATCGTCGGCGTGCCGGGCGGGTTTTCCTATGGCGACTACCTGCGTTGCGGCGCGATTGCCGCCAATTCGCCGATCTGCCGCGAGCTGAAGGCCCATGCCGAGGCCGGCGGCTATGTCTTCGGCGTCTGCAACGGTTTCCAGGTGCTGGCCGAGACCAGGCTGCTGCCGGGCGCTCTGCTGCGCAACGCCGGGCTGAAATACATCTGCCGCACGGTGCCGCTGATCGTCGGAACCGAGGACAGTGTCTTTACGCAAGGCTATGAAAAGGGTCAGGAAATCCAGGTCCCCATCGCCCACCACGACGGCAACTATTATGCCGATGCGGCCACGCTCGACCGGCTCGAGGGCGAGGATCGCGTGGCGTTCCGCTATGGCGACGCGCCCAATGGCTCGGCCCGTGACATTGCCGGCATCCTGTCGGAAAACCGCCGCGTGCTGGGCATGATGCCGCACCCCGAGCGGGCGGCGGAAGAGGCGCATGGCAACACCGACGGCAAGCCGGTGTTCGACGCGCTGGCCGCTGCGCTGGCCCGGGTGGTCGCCTGAGATCGCGGCTCTGTTGCTTGAGCAGGCGCCGGCGGCGGCGTAGAGTCACGCAATGAAACCGCAAAGCCGCAGAAACACCCGTCCGGGCGAAAGCCTGTTGCGTCGCAGCGGCCCGCTGTCCTGGCGGGTGCGGCTGGCGCTGTTCTCGCTGTTGCTGATGGCGGTGACGACGGTCTGGTTCACCAACCGGCTGCTCACCGACCGTTTTACCGAGACCACGCGCAACCGCGCCGAGCTGCGGCTGGCGCTCTATTCCGGCAACGTGCTGTCGGAACTGCGCCGCAATTCCATCGTGCCGCAGCTGCTGGCGCGCGACCCGGCGCTGATCGGGGCGCTGAACTCGGCCGATTATTCGCAATCCACCCAGCGGCTTATCTCTTTCGTCGACGAGATCGGCGCGGCCTCTCTGATCCTGCTCGACAGCGGCGGACGGGCTGTGGCGGCGACCGACCGCAACATCTTGGGATCGACCCATCGGCAGGAATCCTATTTCATCGGCGCGCTGCGGTCGAACTCCACCGTATTCTCGACCCTCCCGCGTGAGGCTGGCGGCTTTCGCTTTGCCTACAGCCGGCGGATCGAGAGCAATGGCGAGCTGGTCGGCGTGATCGTCGTCGAGGTCGACCTGCAGAAGTTCGAACGCGCCTGGGTGGGGATCGCCGACGCGGTGCTGGTGAGCGACAGCGAAGGCGTTATCATCCTGGCGACCGAGCCGCGCTGGCGCGGGCTCAAGGAGGTCGACGCGCTGCGCCGCGAACCCGCCGACAGCGCCATCGAACGCGCCATCCGCGCCACATCGGACTGGACCCATGTGCCCGCCGATGCCTATCTCAAGGGCGAGGCGGTGATGCGGATGGAGGCGCGGATCGCCTTTCGCGGCTGGCGCATCGTCAGCTTCACGCCCTATGCCTCGGTACGCGAAAAGGTCAACGCGGTGCTGGCGCTCGAGATCATGGGCTTTGCCATGCTCTTTGCGCTGGCCTTCTACTTCCTCAGCCGCAAGACCGCGCTGCGGATGGCGCTGTTCCAACGTGAATCGGCCGAGCTGCGGGCGCTCAACACCCGCCTGCAACGCGAGATCGCCGAGCGGGAGCGGGTGCAGGAAACCCTTGCCGTGGCCGAACAGACCCTGGCGCAAAGCTCCAAGCTGGCGGCGCTTGGCGAGATGTCGGCAGCGGTGAGCCACGAGTTGAACCAGCCGCTGGCGGCGATGAAGACCTACCTCGCCGGCGCGCGCCTGCTGATCAACCGCAACCGGCCCGACGAGGCGCTGGCGTCCTTTGCCCGCGTCGACGACCTGCTCGACCGGATGGGCGCGATCACCCGCCAGCTCAAGAGCTATGCCCGCAAGGGCGGCGAGATGCTCAGCCCCGTCGACATGGGCGATTCACTCTCATCGGCGCTGGCAATGATGGAGCCTCAGCTCAAGCAGCGCCACGTCAACCTGACCCGCGTCCTGCCGCCGCAGCCGGTGCGGGTGATGGCCGATCGCGTCCGTGTCGAACAGGTGATGGTGAATTTGTTGCGAAACGCATTAGATGCCACCAAGGGTCTGCGCGACCCGCAGATCGAAGTCATCCTGTCAGGCGGCGAAACCGCCACCCTGACGGTGCGCGACAATGGCCACGGGATCGAGGATCTCGATGCGCTGTTCGAGCCGTTCTACACCACCAAGCAGCCTGGCGAAGGCGTTGGGCTTGGGCTGGCGATCTCCTCGGGGATCGTGAGCGACCTGGGGGGGCGGCTCATCGCGCGCAATGGCGAAGACAGCGGCGCTGTGTTCGAGATGCAGTTGCCGATCCTGAACGAGACCGCGGACCATCAGGCCGCGGAGTAACAGATAAAGATAAGGGCGTAAGACTATGGCCAAGCTCATGAAAATCGCGATTGTCGATGATGAACAGGACATGCGCCAGTCGATCGGCCAATGGCTGGCACTTTCAGGCTACGACACCGAGACCTTTGCCAGCGCCGAAGAGGCACTCAAGGCGCTGACGCCGGATTATCCCGGCATCGTGATCAGCGACATCCGCATGCCCGGCATGGACGGAATGCAGTTCCTGAAGCGGCTGATGTCGACCGACAGCGCGCTGCCGGTGATCATGATCACCGGTCACGGTGATGTGCCGATGGCGGTCGAGGCAATGCGGCTCGGAGCCTTCGACTTTCTCGAAAAACCGTTCCAGCCCGACCAGATGAGCCAGCTGGCGAAAAAGGCGGTGAATGCCCGGCGGTTGACGCTGGATAACCGGCAGCTGCGGCGTGAGCTCTCCGACGGCGGCCAGCTGATGAAGAAGCTGATCGGCGCCAGCCCGGTGATGGAGCGCCTGCGCGAGGATATCCTCGATCTCGGCCAGGCCGACGGCCATGTGCTGATCGACGGCGAGACCGGCACCGGCAAGACGCTGGTGGCGCACGCGCTGCACGCCGTGGGCAGCCGCGCCGGAAAGAAGTTCGTGCTGGTGAGCTGTGCCGCCTATGAAGACGAGGCGCTGGCACAACGGCTCTTCGGCCCGGTCCAGCCTGACGAGGCGCGCCTTCCTGCGATCGAAGAGGCCCGCGGCGGCACCCTGGTGCTCGAGGATATCGAGTCGCTGTCAGAGGCCAATCAGGCGCGTCTGCTGAACGCGATCAACGAACAGGGCACCCCGGCGGAAACCCGCATCGTGGCGATCTGCAACATGCAGGAACAGGACCGCACGCCCGAGGACGCGATCAAGCCGAACCTCTTCTACCGCCTGGCCGCGCTGCGCATCACCGTACCGCCGCTGCGCCAGCGTGGCGAGGACATCCTGACGCTGTTCACCCGGCTGTCAGAGCAATTCGCCGATGAATACGGCTGCGAGACGCCAGAGGTTTCGGCGCAGGAGGCCGCGCAGCTGCTGCAGGCGCCCTGGCCGGGCAACGTGCGGCAGCTGATCAACATGGCCGAACGCGCGGTGCTGCAATCGCGCCGCGGCTCTGGCACCATCGCCTCGCTCCTGATGAACGACCACGAGGAAATGCAGCCAGTGATGACCACCGAGGGCAAGCCGCTCAAGGAATATGTCGAGGCTTTTGAGCGGATGCTGATCGACAACACCATGCGCCGCCACAAGGGCTCGATTTCCAGCGTGATGGACGAGCTCTGCCTGCCACGCCGGACGTTGAACGAGAAAATGGCGAAATACGGTCTGCAGCGGTCGGATTACCTCGGCTGACCGGGCCGTGACTGTGGTCTGGCTCGGGTGACAGGACGACCGGGGACAAAGATGCGGATCAGATTTGATCAGGGGCCCACTGGGGCCGCGGCGGAGTTCGCCCGGCCGCTGCGCCGGATCGAGGCCTGGGCGCCTGCCGAGGTGCCCGGGGCGCTCGAGGCGCTGTCAGAGGCACAGTCCGAGGGCCTCTGGCTCGCCGGCTTTGCCAGCTACGAGCTGGGCTATGCGCTGGAGCCACGGCTCGCAGCGCTGATGCCGGGTGGCCGCCGCGTGCCGCTCCTGTCCTTCGGCTGTTTCACCGCACCTGTCGCCGCGCGGCCCCTGCAGGAGGGGCCCGTCAGCCTCTCGCCGTTGCGCCCCGACTGGGACGCCGCGCGGTATGCCCAGGCGTTCCAAAGGGTCCACCGCTGGATCGGCGCCGGCGACATCTACCAGGCCAACCTGACCTTCCCGCTGCGCGCCAGCCTGCAAGGCAGCCCGGAGGCGCTCTATGCCGCGCTCAGCGCCCGCCAGCCGGTGGCCCATGGCGCGCTGATCCTCGATCCCGGGCGGCCTTCGGTGCTGTCACGCTCGCCGGAGCTGTTCTTTCGCCGCGATGCCGCCGGCCGTATCATCACCCGTCCGATGAAGGGCACCGCGCCGCGTGGCACGACACCGGAGCGGGATCGCGCCCTGCGCGCGGCCCTCACGCAGGACGAAAAGATCCTCGCCGAAAACCTGATGATCGTTGATCTTTTGCGCAACGACCTCTCGCGTCTGGCCGAGCCCGGATCGGTCAAGGTGCCCGATCTCTTCGAGGTCGAGACCTACGAGACCCTGCATCAGGTGGTCAGCCAGATCGAGGCGCAACTGCGCCCAGAGGTGACACTTGCGGATATCTTTCGCGCGCTCTTTCCCTGCGGTTCGATCACCGGCGCACCGAAAATCCGCGCGATGGAGATCATTCACGCGCTGGAGCAGCGCCCCCGCGACGTCTATTGCGGCGCCATCGGCTGGGCCGCGCCGGACGGGCGGGCGGACTTCAACGTCGCCATCCGCACGCTGCTGGTCGACCGGAGCCAAGCCGTGCTCAACGTCGGCGGTGGCCTCGTCTGGGACAGCCGCGCCGAGCTGGAATACGAGGAGGCCCTGTGGAAAAGCCGTTTCGCCCTGCACCTGCCGGAACCCGTCTGATCGAAACCATGCTCTGGCAGCCCGGTCGCGGCGTGGCGCTGGCCCGTCGCCACCGCGATCGCATCTGCCTCTCGGCCAGAAAACTGGGCTTTCCCTTCTATCCCAAAGCCTTCGATGCAATTCTTGATGCAGTTGTCGAAGAAGCCCCGCTGCGTCTCCGCCTGACCCTCGACGCCGAAGGTCGGCTCGACCACAGCTTCGCCCCCGCTCCAAAGCCCGCCAAACCCTGGGGCATCGCCATCGCACCGGACCGGCTGCACAGCACCGACCTCTGGCTCAAGATCAAATCCAGCAACCGCGCGCTCTATGACCGCACCCGAGCCCAGCTGCCGCCAGAGATCGACGAAGCGATCTTCCTCAACGAAAAGGGCCACCTCTGCGAGGGCACGATCACCAACCTGATGGTCGAAACCGCCCCCGATACCTGGCTCACCCCGCCGCTCTCCGATGGCGTGCTGCCCGGCGTCATGCGCGCCGAACTGCTGGCCCAAGGCAGCCTCAAGGTCGCCAGCCTCACCGAGGACGACCTGCGCGCTGCCCGCCGCATCCGCCTCTGCAACGCGCTTCGAGGTGTGATCGAGGTCTCGGGCCTGGCCGACTGGCCCGCCTGATCTTTCCTCTTGCTCCAAATACCCTCGGGGGAGTCCGGCTCTGCCGGACGGGGGCAGAGCCCCCAAACCCCCGCCGACCTCACGCCTGGCGCATCAACATCCCGAACAGGTCGCGCGGATCATCCGGATCGGCGAGCAGGTCGAGGTCGGCATAAAACCTCGTCCCCTTGATCCGGTCCCGCACGAACCTGAGCGCCGAGAAATCCTCGATCGCAAAACCCACGCTGTCAAACAGTGTCACCTGCTGCGCCGAACTGCGGCCGGTGGCGGTGCCGCTGATCACCTGCCAGAGTTCGGTGAACGGATGGTCCGCCGGCATCTGCTGCAATTCGCCCTCGATCCGCGTCTGCTCGGGGTATTCCACGAACATCGCCGCCCGCGCCACGATGTCGCGGTGCAGCTCGGTCTTGCCGGGGCAATCGCCGCCGATGGCGTTGATGTGGACGCCTGCGCCGACCATGTTGTCGGTCAGGATGGTGGCGGTCTGCTTGTCGGCTGTGCAAGTGGTCAGAATCTGCGCGCCCTCGATCGCCTCTTCCGCCGAGCTGCAGGACACCACGGTCAGACCGGAGCCGGCGAGGTTGCGCGCCACCTTTTCGGTGGCGGCGCTGTCAGTGTCGTAAAGCCGCACGGTGTCGATCCCCACCAGCGCCTTCATCGCCAGGGTCTGGAACTCTGCCTGCGCACCATTGCCGATCATCGCCATGCAGGTCGCGCCCTTCGGCGCCAGGTATTTCGCCGCCACAGCCGAGGTCGCGGCGGTGCGCATCGCGGTCAGCAGTGTCATCTCGGTCAGCAGCACCGGGTAGCCGGTGTAGACGTCTGCCAGCAGGCCAAAGGCCGTCACGGTCTGCAGGCCCTCGCGGGTGTTCTTGGGGTGGCCGTTGACGTATTTGAAGCCATAGGCCTCGCCGTCGGAGGTCGGCATCAGCTCGATCACCCCGACATCGGAATGCGAGGCAACGCGCGGCGTCTTGTCGAACAGCTCCCAGCGGCGGAAGTCCTCTTCGATATAGGTGGAAAGATCGCGCAGCATCTGCTCGATGCCGATGTGATGGATCAGCCGCATCATGTGATCGACCGAGACAAAGGGCACCAGCGCCTTGTCAGAGGGCGCGAGGTCGGCGGGGGCAAGCGGGGTCACGAGGGTCTCCATCAGATGTAGGACCGGGTGGGTCGGTCAAAGACACGGCGTCCCAGCGCCGAGGCGGCAAGGTCGACCATCGCCTGCGCGGTGCGGCCGCGTTCGTCGAGGAAGGGGTTCAATTCGACCATGTCCATCGAGGTCATCAACCCGCTGTCGCAGATCAGCTCCATCGCCAGGTGGCCTTCGCGGATCGTCGCGCCGCCGGGAACGGTGGTGCCGACGGCAGGGGCGACAGAGGGATCGAGAAAGTCGACGTCGAGCGAGACGTGCAGCGCGCCACCGGCCTCTTCCACGCGTTTGAGAAAGGCCGAGAGCGGCGTGGCGATGCCGGTCTCGTCGATCTCGCGCATGTCGTGGTAATGGATGCCGCTGTCCTGCAGCATGGCCTTTTCCGCCGGATCGACCGAGCGCAGTCCGATGATGCAGACGTTCTCTTCCGGCACCGGCGCGGTCACCTTGGGAAAACCGGGAAAGCCCTTGCGCCCCGTGGCATAGGCCAGCGGCGTGCCGTGCAGATTGCCGGATGTGGTGGTCTCGGCGGTGTGGAAATCGCTGTGCGCGTCGAGCCAGAGCACGAATTGCGGCCGGCCCTTGGAGGCCGCATGCGCCGCCACGCCGGGCACGGTGCCGAGCGAAATCGCGTGGTCGCCGCCAAGGAAGATCGGCAGGCCCCGTGACATCGCCTGTTCCGCCTCGCGGATCAGCCGGTAGGTCCAGGCGATGGTCTCGTTCGGCTTGTGCAGCCGCCCGCCGTCCTCGTCCGGCGTAAAGCTGGCGGGGCTCAGGTTGCCGTCGTCCACCACCTTGAGCCCGAGCGCCCGCAGCGCCCGAGCCAGCCCGGCGGTGCGAAAGGCGTCAGGCCCCATGAGACAGCCGTCGCGGCGTTTGCCGCTGTCCATCGGTGCGCCGATAAGCAGGCAGGTTTTCGGTTTCATCAAAGGCTCCCCGTGGCTTGATCTGTCGCCACTATGGCGGATAGAACGGACGAAGTGCAGCGCTCAAACTGCCCGATCCGGGGGAAGTTTCGGCAAAACGCAGGAGATTTCCGCCGTTATGGACGCTACCGACCAGAAACTCATCGCCGCATTGCGCCATGATGCGCGCGCCTCGCTCTCCGATCTCGCGGCGCGGCTGGGCCTGTCGCGCACCACCGTCAGGGCGCGGATCGAGCGGCTTCAGGCGCGGGGCGAGATCGTGGGCTTTACCGTGGTGCTCAAGGGTGACGCGGCGCGCGACCCGGTGCGCGGGCTGATGATGATCGGCATCGAGGGGCGCGGCACCGACCGCATCCTGCGCCACCTGGCCGGGCTGGCGGAGGTCAGGGCGCTGCATTCCACCAATGGTCGCTGGGACGTAATCGCCGAGATCGGCACCGAGACGCTCGAGGCTTTCGATGCCGTGTTGGCGCAGATCCGCCGGCTGGACGGGGTGGCGCAGTCCGAGACCAGCCTGCTGCTCTCGACGCGGAAATCCGGTTAGGCGCTGGCCCGCGCGGCCTTGATCCAGACCGCCACCAGCAGCAGCGAGAAGATGGCGTTCCAGTTCGCCATGCTCAGACCGAAGAGAAACGGCGTGAAGCTGTCGCAGAGCACCAGCGCCGGGGCGTCGGAGCCGCCGGGCAGCAGGTCGCCGCCGGCCAGACTGCCGAGGTCCTCGCCGCTGCCGGTGCAGCTCGACGGGCCTTTCCACCATTTGCGCTCGACACCGCTGTGATACAGCCCGATGCCGGCGGTGGTGGCGGCGGCGAGGGCGCCGAGGACGGGCAGGGCGCGGCCGGGCAGGGCCAGCGCCAGGGCGCCGATCAGGATTGCGGCGGCATGCGGCCAGCGCTGCCAGAGGCACATGGCACAGGGCGCCCAGCCCAAAGCCTGGAACAGGAAGGCCCCGGCCAGCAGCGCAAAAGAGCCACCAGCGGCCAGCAGGACAAGCGAATTGCGGGTCATAGGTACCTCACCAGAACGAAGCCGCCGATCAACACCGCGGTAAAGCCGGTCAGCGCAAGGCCGAGGCGTTTCTCGATGAAGTCGCGGATCGGCGCGCCGAAGTAGAAAAGCAGCCCGGCGACCAGGAAGAACCTTATGCCGCGGGCGATGATCGAGGTGACGAGGAAGGTCATCAGCGGCATGCCGGTCCAACCCGACATGATGGTGATGACCTTGTAGGGGAAGGGCGTGATCCCGGCGATCAGCACCGCCCAGAAGCCGAAATCGTTGAACCTTGTGTTGAACTCTTCCATCGCATGGGCCTTGCCCAGCGCCGCCAGGATCGGCGCGCCAAGCGCATCGTAGAAGAAGGCACCGATGGCATAGCCCAGCAGGCCGCCCAGCACCGAAGACACCAGCGCCACGAGCGCGATCAGCCAGGCCCGCGAGGGGCGCGCGATGATCATCGGGATCATCAGCACATCTGGTGGAATCGGAAAGACCGAGCTTTCCACGAAGGACACGGCCGCCAGCACCCAGAGGGCATTGCGGTGTTCGGCCATGGCCAGGGTGCGGGTGTAAAGAGCGTGCAACATGAGAGCCTCAGAGCATGGGCCGGAGGCGGGGTCAAGACTGCAAGAATCCGTGATTTCCCCTCTGGACGCCCGTGCCTCTGGACGATATTCGAAGACCCGTGCCCAAGTGGCGGAATGGTAGACGCAGGGGATTCAAAATCCCCCGATAGCGATATCGTGTGGGTTCGAGTCCCACCTTGGGCACCATCAGAACAGCGCCGTTGCGCTGTTTTCCGCAAGACCTTCAGAGATGTCGCCCGTCAGGGCCGGGATGCCTCAGTGACCGTGAGCGGTCTCGCCGCGGGCGATGCTCAGGTGATGCGCCCGGTGGTGATCCTGGCTGGCCATCAGCCCGAAGAACCCGAGCCCCTGGATCCGCGCCACCACAGCCGGGTCGGCGCTGATCACTCGCAGGATCATGCCGTCGTCGGTGTCCTCGGTCGTGACGGTCCAGCGGGTTTCCTGCGACAGCTGCGCCGCATGGGCCGGCAGCATGCGACGCAGGGTCGCGAGGGTTTCGGCATCGCCGGTCGCCAATGATGAGAGACCGTCGGGCAGGGCGGTTTCGGTCACCTGCGCCGCGGTGATCAGCCGGTCCATGTCCAGCAGGTGGGCGCGCAGGCCGGTCAGGTCGACGCGGCTCCAATCGGTCGTGGGGTCGGCCTCGAGCAGGCGCACCACTTCGGACAGCGCGGCAAAGGCGCCTTGTCCGGGTTCGCTCAGCGTGGCGGCGGCGGGTGCCGCGTCATGCGCCCGATGATCCATGCCGCCGTGGCCGGACTGGGCAAGCGTCAGTGTGGTCGAGGCGGCAAGCGCCCCGAGGGTCAAAAGAAATCGCGTCTGCATCAGGGGGATCCTCTTGTGATGTCGTCAGAGGCTATCCGAACCCTGCGCGACGCCCTATGATATCTATCATGTCCGACTGGCTCTCCCTCTTTGCATCCGCTCCGATCCGCCGTCTCGACGCCGGCGCGGTGCTGTTTCGCCGCGAGGATCTGGTCGCGGCGATGCACTTGGTGCGCCGGGGCGCGGTGGCGCTGGAACGGCCCCTGACCGATGGCACGGCGCTGACCCTGCATGTTGCTTCCGCCGGCGAGGGGCTCGCCGAGGCCTCGCTCTTTGCCGAGCGCTACCATTGCGACGCTGTGGCACGGGAAGCCGCGGAACTGGCGGTGCTGCCGCGCGCCGCGGTGCTCGATGGGCTGCGCGCGCGCCCCGAAGCGGCGCTCAGCCTGATCCGGACGCAGGCGCGCGAGGTTCAGGCGCAACGGGCCCGGGTCGAACTGCTGCGCCTGCGCCGGGTTGCCGACCGGCTGGAAGCCTGGCTCGACCTCAACGGCGGGCCGCCCGCTGGCGGCTGGGTCCGGGTGGCGGAAGAGATCGGCGTCTCGCCGCCGGCGCTCTACCGAGAGCTGGCGCGGCGAAGGAAGGCTGCTGGACCTCACTGACCAGATTGTTACATTTTGCGGTAAATTCACGGGTGCATCGGGCGCGGCGCATTGGTTAAGACTTGTGTCATGGTCCTGAGCGCGGGGTTGTCGCAAGACCCGTGTGACGCGCCGCAGAAGAGGGAGACAGACGGGCATGACCAGAACGACCACGGCGCTTGCCATCGCGGCGGTCCTGTTCGCGGGCCTTGCCCTGTCGCGCCTGCTGCCCTCCGACGCCTTGGTCAGCGCGCCGGAGACGGCGCAGGGCAGCGGTGAGAGCACCGCCATGGTCGAGGTTGCGCTGCCGGCGGAGTTCTCGGGCAATGGCCGCATCGGCAAGACCATCTTCGAGGCGAAATGCGCTGCCTGCCATGGCCCCAATGCCGCCGGTCAGGACGGTGTCGCGCCGCCGCTGGTGCACAAGATCTACGAGCCGAGCCACCATTCCGACGCGGCCTTTCTTCTGGCGGCGCAGAACGGCGTGCGCTCGCATCACTGGCGGTTTGGCGACATGCCGCCGGTCGAAGGCGTGACCCAGGGCGACGTCACGATGGTCACCGCTTACGTGCGCGAATTGCAACGCGCCAACGGCATCAACTGATGCGCGCCGGGCTGGTCCGGAGGCTGCTGAGCGCGCTGCTTCTGGGCGCGCTGGTGCTGTTTGTCAGCGTCAGCGGCGACGGCCTGCCGCACGAGGAGGCCGGCGCCGGCCATGTCCATGCCTCCGAGGCCGAGCCTGCGCCCGACACGCCGCGCGCGCCCGGCCATTGTCACCCCGGTCTCGACTGCTTCGTGACCGTTGCCTTTCTCGTGCCGCCGGGGCTGGCGCGCCCGGTGGCCGAAGCCTCTGCCACCTACGAGGTGCAGCATCCGGCGCTGCACAGGTGGCGTCTCTGGTCCGATCCGCCGCCGCCGCGGCCCCTGTCCTGATCGTCACACGACAGCACAGCAAGGACAAACGGAGACTTATGAGATGTACAGGACACCCCTGATCGCGGCCGTGGTCGCAACCGGCCTCGCCGCAGGCGCGCTGGCCCATGGCGGCGCCACCGGTATCGTGAAAGAGCGCATGGACGCCATGGACGCCATGGGCGACGCGGTGAAATCGGTGACGCCGATGATGAGCGGCGCGGCCCCCTATGACGCCGAGACGCTGCGCGCCGCTGCCCGGACCTTTCGCGAACATTCCGGCGAGGCGATGACCACGCTCTTTCCCGAAGGCAGCGGCGGCAAGCCGTCAGAGGCGAAAGAGACCATCTGGTCGGACTGGGAGGATTTCGCGGCGCTGGCCGAGCAGCTGGGCCGCTATGCCGAAGGGCTGGAGGCTGCGGCGGACAACGGTCTGGCCGGATCCGCTGGCACCGGCGCGATGATGGGCGGCGGCGGCATGATGGGCGGCGATGGCACCACGGGCGGCGGCGCGATGATGGGCGGCGGCGCGATGATGAGCGCCGAGCATATTGCCGAGATGCCGGCGGATGCGGCCTTTGCCATGACGGCGCAGGTCTGCTCGAGCTGTCACGAACGTTTCCGCACGAAAGCCAACTGACATGCGGCGTCTTGTTGTTCTGAGCCTCGGGGCGGCGGCGCTTGGCGCCGTGGCCCTCGGGGCGGTGATCGCATGGCCGGTCGGCAGCGCGCCTGCGCCGATCGCGCCGGTCGGCAATGTCGAGCGCGGTGCCTATCTGGCGCGGGCCAGCGGCTGCATCGCCTGTCATTCCGACTTTGCCGGCGGTGGCGCGCCCCTGGCCGGCGGGGCGCCGCTGGTGACCGATTTCGGCACCTTCCACCCGCCCAATATCACCACCGATCCCGAGGCCGGGATCGGTGACTGGACGGCCGAGAGCTTTGCCATGGCGGTGCGCCAGGGGGTTTCGCCCGATGGCACGCCCTATTTCCCGGCCTTTCCCTATCCGTTCTATGCGGACTTCAGCGATCAGGACATCGCCGATCTCTGGGCCGCGTTCCAGACGGTGCCGCCTGTGGCCGAGCCCGCGCCGCCGCATGAGGTGAGCTTTCCCTTCGACCAGCGCTGGGGGCTCAAGCTCTGGCGGGCGGCCTATTTCTACGACCCGAAGTCCGGGCCGGTCGAGGGCCGCAGCGAGGCCTGGAACCGGGGGCGCGAACTGGTGCGGGGGGCCACCCATTGCGGCGCCTGTCACACCCCGCGCAACCTGGCGGGCGGGCGGGATCTGGGCGCGATCTTTGCCGGCAATGCGCGCCTGCCCGGCGGCAGCAAGGCGCCGCCGATCACCCCCAAGGCGCTGGCCAAAGGTGGCTGGACCGTGCCCACGCTGGCCTATGCGCTGGCCTCGGGGCTGACGCCTTCGGGCGATGCCTTCGGCGGCAGCATGGCCGAGGTGGTGCGCGAGGGCACGCGGTTCCTGACCCAGCAGGACCGCGAGGCGATGGCGCTCTTCCTGCTCGACGCCGATGAGGCGTCAGAGGACCTGGCCAGCGACACCGGCCCGGCGAAGGACTGAGCCGGGACGTGAGCACTTCCCGGACCGCGGCCTTTCGCGGTCCGGTTGACCCCATCGGGCCATTCGGCCCCGGACGAAAGGCAACAGATCATGACTTACACTCGGCGTGACGCCTTGCGGCTGGCCGCGCTTGCTGGCCTCGGCACGGCTTTGCCGCGCGGGGCGCTGGCCTCGGAGGACTTCCAGGCGCTGGCTGCCAGGGTCGCGCAGCTGCAACTTTTGCCCGAGGGCTATCCCGAGACCGAGGTCTGGGGCTATGACGGCAGCATCCCCGGCCCGGAGATCCGACTGGCCCAGGGCACACGGGCGCAGCGGCGGCTGCTCAACGAGCTGCCGCAGCCGACCTCGGTGCATTGGCACGGCATCCGCATCGACAATGCCATGGACGGCGTGTCAGGGCTGACACAGGATGCCGTGGCACCCGGCGGTCACTTCGACTATGATTTTATCGTGCCGGATGCCGGAACCTATTGGTATCACTCGCACAACCGCTCGTGGGAGCAGGTGGCGCGGGGGCTGCGCGGGGCACTGATCGTTGAGGAGCCAGAGGCGCCCGAGGTCGACCGCGAGGAGGTTCTGATCCTCGACGATTGGCTGATGGACCCGGACAGCGGCCAGATCGACGACAGTTTCGACCACCCGATGATGATGAGCCACGGCGGGCGGACCGGCAATTTCATCACCACCAATGGGCAGTACAACCTGTCGATCCCGGCGCGCCGCCACGAACGCCTGCGGTTGCGGTTGATCAACGCCGCCACCGCGCGGATCTTTCCGCTGGCGCTTTCGGGGCTTGAGGGCTGGATCGTGGCGCTCGACGGCATGCCCTTGCCAGAGCCTCTGCCGGTGACCGAGACGCTGGTGCTGGGCCCGGCGCAGCGGGCCGACCTGATCGTCGATATCACGGCCGAGGACGGCGAGACCGCCGATCTGGTACAGCAGACCGAGCGTGAGGCCCTGTCGCAGGTGGCCTTTCCGGTCGGCGGCAGCCTCGGCAACGCGCGCCGGCCTGCGCCCGGTGCCTTGCCGCCCAACCCGAAGATGCACCGGCCTGACCTCGGAGAAGCGCGCAAGCTGCGGCTAGTGATGTCCGGCGGGGCGATGGGGCGGATGCAATCGGCGGTGCATGACGGCAGCCGCAAGAGCTTTCGCGAGCTGGTTTCCGCCGGGCAGTTCTGGGCGCTCAACGACACCGTCGGAATGACCGACACGCCGCTGGCGGCGCTGAGCCTGGGCGAGCCGGTGCGGATGGAGCTGGTCAACGACACGGTCTTCCCGCACGCAATGCACCTGCACGGCATGCATTTCCGCGAGGTGAGCGGCGACGGCGCGCTGGGCCCGATGCGCGACACGCTGCTGGTGGGTGCCGGCGAAAGCCGGGAGATTGCCTTTGTCGCCGACAATCCCGGCGACTGGCTGTTTCACTGCCACATGCTGAGCCACGCGGCCTCCGGCATGACGACCTGGATGCGGGTGGGCTGAGGGTCAGCGACAAGGTGAGCAAAGGCTCGGTCAGGCCCGGGCCGCCCGCGCCGCGACCCAGGTGGCGAGGCCTTCGCTCACCCCGGCGCGGTGGCGGGCGTCGTCCTCGTCGGTGAGAAAGCGCAGGTGGACGCGATCCTCGTTCACCAGCGCCACGCCGATCATGCGGCGATTGTCGTCTTCGATGGTGAAGAGCCCCTTCAGGTCGCCGCGAAACCGGTAGCTTTCGATGAAATCCGCAAGGCAGCCGTCCTCGGGCCAGAGCTTGGCACCGGCGGGCAGCCGCGCAATGGCCGGCGCGTCCTTTTGCAGGGCAGGGCGCAGGGTGGCGGTGGTGGTGGTGATCTGCGGCGGATGCAGCAGGTGCCATTGCTCCGGCGCCAGGATGTAGTCGCGGCAGGGCTCCGACCGCTGGCTGCCCTGAAAAAACAGCCTGCGCCGCACAGGCGAGGGCGCAAAGCCCAAGCCCGCCAGCAGGCCGCGAGAGGCGACGTTGTCGTCGTGGCAGGTGGCGATGAGCGGCGGCGCGGCATGGCGGAACCGCGCGGCGATGGCCAGCGTCAGCGCGCGCCGCATCAACCCGTGGCCCCAGCTCTCGGGCCGCAGCCAATACCACAGCGTGCTGCCGATGCAGAGGCCGCCGATCACCGCGCCGTCCTGCTCGATCACCCGCACGCATTCGCCGGGATGGGCGTCGTGCGCCATCAGCTCGCGCGCGTCGAACGCCGGGGTCACCACGGCGAGCCAGCGGCTGACCTGCGGGTCGCGCAGCTGGCCGGTGAGCGCGGGCAGATCGGCCTCGGCCATCGGTCTTAGTCTCAGGTCACCGTCCTGGAGCAGGGGGGCTATTTCATGCATCGACATCTCGGTCTGCTGTCACCGACCCCAGATCAGCGCGAAACCGGCCCCCGGATCAAGGGATTGATTCGGGTTCCCGGGGTCTGCACCGGTGCTTGCTGCATTGCGGCGCAAAATGCGGTGCAACGGCCCGTTACACATGCGGATTGCAACCGTAACGCATGTTTACACTGTGGCGCCCGTCGCGCCGAAAATGCCCGGAAATCCCGCCGCACCGCCCGAAATCGTTGCGTCACCGTGTCGCTGGGATAGCCTCTGCCCCCTAATCATCGCCATCCGGGGAGGAGAGACGATGCAACGCAGCAACGCGCCGAAAACGGCCTTTGCGCGGCCGGGCAAGGTGTCGCCATGACCGGCCCGACACGCGAGGTCGACGCCATCCTCAGGGACCGGCTGGCCGCCACACAGGCGATCGCCGAGGCCAATACCGAACAGCTGCGGCTGAACCAAAAGGCCAGCGGGCTGATGGTGCTCGACATGATGGACGACCGCGACGGTGTGCGTGACAGCGCCAATGCCGCCGCACAGGCCCGCACGGCGCAGGCCCTGCAGGACAACCTCGACAAGATCAACCGGCTGGAACAGGCGCTTTCGTCACTCGACGAAGAGCTTGCCGCCGCCGTCACAAAGGACAGCTGAATGACCGAGCACAAGCCGCCGCAAGCCATGACCCTCTTTGACCTGATCGCCCGCACCTGGGCGTTGAAAACCCCGGTGCAGGGGCTGGCCTTCAACGGCAAGGGCAGCGCCCTGGTGGCCACCCTGGCGGACGGCCGGCTGGCGTTCGTCTCGGTCAATGACGCCGAGAGCCCCGACAGCCGGGTGCGCATCGAGGCCGACACCGGACGGCCCAGCATCCGCCCCCGGACCAAGCCGCTGCCGCCGCCGGTGCTGAGCGAGGGGGCCGTGGTCAACACCGAGGTGATGCCCTGCCGGCTGGGCGAACAGGGCATGGCCTTTGCCCATGCCGAGACCGGTCTGCTCTGGCGCGCCACGGCGCGGGGCCAGACCCTGCCGATGAACGCCGCGCCGCGTGACGAGGTCAGTGCCATGGCGGCGCTGCCCCGGGCGGGCATGCTGGCGGTGGCCTTTGGCGGGCAGCTGGCGCTGCTGGTCGAGGCCGGCGGCGCCGAGGTGGCCTTTCTCGATCTGGCCCACCGGGTGACGCGCATCGCCGTCTCGCCCGACCAGCGGCAGCTGGCCTGCTGGGGCGCGGGAAAGCTGAGCCTTGTCTCGGCCGAGGACCTGGCGCTGACCACGACAATTGCCTGCCCGGGCGAGGTTACCGATCTGCAGTGGTCGCCCTGCCAGCGCTGGCTGCAGGCGGGCTGCGCCGACAAGGCGCTGGCGCTGGTCGATCTGGAGGCGGGGGCCGCCGATCGGATCACCGACTTTCCGGCAGCGGTAAAGAGCGCGGGCTTCAGCAAGGCGGGCAATGCCATGGTGGCCTCGGGCGCCTTCCGCGTTGTCGGCTGGCAACTGCCCGATCTGCCCTTCGGCGATCACCCCGGCACGCCGCTCGAGACCGGCAAGCCGGGGCTGACGCTGGTCGACCGGATCGCGCTGCACCCCAGCCGCGATCTCTGTGCGGTGGGCTATGCCACCGGGCTGGTGATGCTCTGCCGTATCGGCCATGGCGACGAGATGCTGGTGCGCGAAGGCACCGGCGATCCGGTCAAAGCGCTGACCTGGTCCGACGACGGCGCGCATCTGGCCATTGGCGACGCCGGCGGCAGCCTGTCGATCGCCACGTTTCCGAAGAACATGTTCAAGTAAGATCAACACGATAAAGGGGAGGGAGACCCATGACACAAGCATTGTCCGCCGAAGAGCAAAGCAAGGACCGCTACTTTCAGCAACTGGCCAAGGTGGCCGAGGAAATGGTCGAGGAACACGGCAAGGATTTCGCCGCCGGCGCGTTGGTCCTGGCCGCGCGCTGGGTGGCGGAAAACCGGCTCGGCACGCCGGAAGAGCTCAAGCACTAATGCCGTCTGGCCTTTTGTCCTGAGTGGACAGAGGGCGACGGAAGGCTCTGGATCTGGTTGACGACAATGTCGCTCAGCGGAGCGGCCAGCGGCGCAAGCGGGCTGGCCGCCCGGTCCAGTGCGGCCGCGGCGCCCAGCGCCGCGGTCAACCCCGGTTCCACCAGTTGCGCAAAGGCGCAGAGCTCATGCATGCGGAAGGTCGCGAAATGCAGGGAATCGCCATTCAGCAGAACCTCGCCGGGGCGGCGCGCCGGCACGCGGGTGCTCAGCGCATTGGAGTGCACCGCGGCGCCCAGCGTCGTCAGCACCGACTTGCGCCACTTGGCATAGTCGGTATCGGCGGAATGATCGATGCCGACGGAATAGAGCTTTTCCGAGATCGCGCGAAACGCCCGACCACCGGCGATGTGGCGGCGCCAGAAATCGCCGGCCTCTTCGGCCGAGCGGCATTCGGCAAAGCGGGTGGCGAGACGGGGCCGGATCAGGATCACCAGCGCCATGTCGACATCTTCCGACAGCGAGCGGGCGATCTGCATCGCCGGCATCGGCAGGTCGGTCAGCGCCAGCAGCCGCAGGGCGGCAAGCTGTTCGGTCAGCCGCGCGGTGATCGCCGCCAGCCCGTGCCATTGCGCCGGGCTCAGGCCCTCGGCCTCGGCAAGCCTGCCGGCGCTGGCGGCGGCATGCACCGCCCGCAGCCAGATCACGCATTGATCGAAGAGAAACACCAGATCGACATCGGTGCTGACCTGCGCCTCGACCCGGGGCAGGGCGCGAAACCCCTGCAGACCGCGGATCGCCTGCCGCCAATGCGCGTCGAAGTCGAGCCCCGCCGCCGACCACAGCTGCTTGACCCGCGCCAGCAACTGCGGCGAGAGGCCGGGATAGGACAGTTCTGGCGCGGCCCCGTCGAGGGACAGGAGACCGCCGATCTCTGGGGGCTGGCTCATGGTGTTGCAATCCTTGGCTTTCCTGCGCCGAGGATAGCGGGCAAGCGTGTCGCGGGGCCAGTCTTTTGTCACGAGGTCGCGCAATGAGGCCCGGTCTGCATCTGCGCGCGCGCCAGAGCCAGGTGTTCCGGCTGGGGCAGGTGGTGAGCCTGCTGCAGATGTCGGCCGCCGAGCTGGATGCCCATCTGGCCGAGGCCGCCGGGGACAACCCGATGCTGCTGTTGCGGCCGCGCCGCCACTCGGGGGTGAGCGCGACGGATGTGCTGGAAATGACGGCGGTTGCCGAGGCCGGCAGCCTTTATGAGCATGTGTTTGCGGCGCTCGCGGGTCTGATCGCCGAGGGCGGGCTGATGGCGCGGGTGATCACCGCGCTGATCGAGGAGTTGGAGCCGTCGGGCTGGCTGGGGCGGTCGCCGGTGGAAATCGCCGGGGCGCTCGGGCTGCGGCCAGAACTGATCGAAGCGGCGCTGCGGCTGGTGCAGAAACGGGTGGAGCCCGCGGGGCTCTTTGCCCGCGATCTGCAGGAGTGCCTGCGCCTGCAACTCGAAGATCGCGGGCAGATGGGCGCTGAGATGGCGCTGGTACTGACGCATCTGCCGGTGCTGGAGCGTGGCGGCGCGCCGGCCCTGGTGGCGGCGACCGGGCTGGCACCGGATGTGGTGCAAACCTGCCTGTCGGAGATCCGGCGGCTCGACCCCAAGCCGGGCAGCCGCTTTGCCGGCGACCCGACGCTGATGCGCGAGCCTGATGTGCGGCTGACGCCTGCGGGCGAGGGCTGGGAGATCGAGTTCCTCTCGGCGCTGCAGGGCGGCCTCGACGTAGAGCGCCTGCCGCGCGGCAGCGGGCCAGAGAGCCGAGAGGCGCTGGCCAAAGCGCGGGCACTGATACAGGCGCTGGACATTCGCCGCTCGGCCCTGCGCCAGGTGGTGGGCGAGATCGTCGCGCGGCAAGCCGACTTCTTTCACGAAGGGCCCGCCGCGCTGGTGCCGATGACCATGTCCGAGATCGCCGGCACCACCGGCTTTCACCTCAGCACCGTCAGCCGGGTGCTGAGCGGGCTGCTGATCGAAGGGCCGAACGGCATCACCGCGGCCCGCAGTCTCTTCGGCGGCACCGCCTCGGCCCGGGCCAGCCAGTCCAAGCCGCAGGTGCAGGCGCGCATCCGCGCTTTGCTGGCGGAGGAAGACCCGCGCAAGCCGGTCTCTGACCGGCATCTGACGGCGCTCTTGCAGGCCGAGGGCATCGCGATCTCGCGCCGTGTGGTCTCGAACTACCGGCAGGAGATCGGCATCCTGCCCGCCGCGCGGCGGCGCATGCGGGCCTGAAAAAGGGCCACGCCCACACCATGAGATCACAGGCAAAACGGCGTCCGGCACCCCCGGGCGCCGATGTCGTTGTAACGCTCCGCCAGCTACGCCCCGCACAGGTGTAACGCGGTGTAATGTCGCAGCTGAGACAGGTGTAACGTTCTGCGACACTCGCGCGTCCCGCACGGCGTTACACATTTGCCGCCAGCGTGCGCTGCAAGAATTTCCATCAAAATTAAACAAGTCTTGCCAATGGCTTGCAGGAAATTCTCCGAGAAATCCAAGCCCTGTCCGAATTCTGGAACCGGCCTTGCCACAAGTAAGGCACAAGACGCGGCGCCCGGACGATCAGGACGGCGCAAAGAACGAAGGACAGGGAGCGCGGCCAGAGGCCGACCCTCGCAACCTTTGCCGAGAACGGCGCCCGGAGGAGGGCGCGCAATTGAAACGGCAAAAGCCGCCACCAGGCCGGGCCACCGGCCGCAGAGCTTTAAGGAGGCTCATGGCATGACTTTGACGCTTAATAAAATCACGTCGCAACGTGGTATCTCGGTAGGGGAGGCAACCAAGAAAATCTCCGATCTTGGCTGGAACCCGACCTACGTTCAGGAAGCCAGCACCTTCCCCACCGACTACAAGATCACCAAGGCCCCGCGCGATCCGATGAAGCAGGTGTTGCGCTCCTACTTCCCGATGGAAGAGGAAAAGGACAACCGGGTCTACGGCGCGCTGGATGCCGCCCTGCGCGGCGACATGTTCCGCAACGTGGAACCGCGCTGGATCGAATGGATGAAGCTCTTCCTGGCGATCATCCCGTTCCCCGAGATCTCGGCCGCGCGGTCGATGGCCATGGTGGCGCGCCTGTCGCCGGGCGAGGACCTGCGCACCGGCTTTACCATGCAGATGGTCGATGAATTCCGCCACTCCACGATTCAGATGAACCTGAAGAAGTGGTACATGGAAAACTACATCGATCCGGCCGGCTTCGACATCACCGAAGAGGCGTTCGGCAAGTGCTACGCCACCACCATCGGCCGACAGTTCGGCGAGGGGTTCATCACCGGCGACACCATGACCGCCGCCTGCATGTACCTGACCGTGGTCGCGGAAACCGCCTTCACCAACACGCTCTTCGTGGCCATGCCCTCGGAAGCGGCGCGCAACGGCGACTATGCGCTGCCCACGGTGTTCCTCTCGGTGCAGTCGGACGAGAGCCGCCACATCGGCAACGGTCACTCGCTGCTGATGGCGGCGCTGAAGGAGCCCGAGAACCACCTGCTGCTGGAACGCGACCTGCGCTATGCCTTCTGGCAGAACCACGCCATCGTCGATGCCGCGATCGGTACGTTCATCGAATACGGCACCACCAACCGCGACAAGGAAAAGGAATCCTACGCCGAGATGTGGCACCGGTGGATCTTCGAGGATTACTACCGGACCTACATGCTGCCGCTCGAGAAATACGGCGTGAAGATCCACCACGACGACGTTCAGGAGGCCTGGAAGCGGATCACCGAGAAGAACTACGTCCACAAGGTCGCGCAGTTCTTTGCCGTCGGCTGGCCGGTCAACTTCTGGCGCATCGAGGCGCAGACCGACAAGGACTTCGAGTGGTTCGAGCACAAGTACCCGGGCTGGTACGCCGAGTTCGGCGAGTTCTGGAAATGGTACGCCAAGCTGTCGAAGCCCGGCGAGACCGTCGTGACCTTCAACCAGGACACCGGTTATGTCTACCCGCACCGCTGCTGGTCGTGCCTCGTGCCCTGCCTGATCCGCGAGGACATGGTGGTCGACGAGATCGACGGCGAGCTGCACACCTTTGCGCATGAGCTGGATCGCTGGACCGCGGTCGAAGCCTTTGCCGACGAATATCAGGGCCGGCCGACGCCGGCGATGGGCAAGTTCTCGGGCAAGCGCGAATGGGAAAGCGTCTATGACGGCTGGGACCTGGCGGATGCGATCAAGGACCTCAACTTCGTCCGCGACGACGGCGAGACCCTGACCGCCCAGCCGCACCTGCGCTTCGACGACAAGGACATGTGGAAGCTCGAGCATGTGCGGGGCCACACCCTGCGCTCGCCGCTGAACATGCTGCGCGGCATGAACGAGACCGACCGGGCGGCGCATATCGCCGAATACCAGGCCGGCTTCACCATCAATCCCTGCAACTGACGCAAATCGCGGGGGCCCTTGCCTTGGGCCCCCGCACCCCGGGGCGCGTCGCGCGCGGGGAAGAAAGGGAGGACCCCATGACGGAAACCTACAACGTCAGATTGGAACCGGTCGGCGTGGAATTCGAGGTCGAGGAGGACGAGACCATCCTCGACGCCGCGTTCCGCCAGGGCATCGCCCTGCCGCACGGCTGCAAGGAAGGCCAGTGTTCGGCCTGCAAATGTGTCCAGCTCGACGGTGAATCCGAGATGCTGAGCTATTCCACCTTTGCCTTGAACGAGATGGAAAAGGACAGCGGTCACGTGCTGATGTGCCGCACCGTGGCCTACAGCGACATCGAGATCGAACTGCTCAACTACGACGAGGAAGTCCTGTCCAAGTCGATCCCGGTCAAGCCGTTTTCCGGAAAGATCGTGGATTTCAAGAAACTGACCCATGACATTCGCGGTGTCCGGATCGAACTGGATGCGCCGTTGAAATTCTGGGCGGGTCAATATGTCGACATCACAGTCAAAACGGAAGAAGGGGAGGAGATTACACGCTCGTTCTCCATGGCAAATCCGCCGAGCGAAACCCAAAACCTCGGCTTCATCATCAAGAAATACCCCGACGGACGGTTCTCCAACGAGCTCGACGACGGCGGCATCAAGGCCGGAGCCGAAGTGCGGGTCGAAGGCCCCTACGGCATGTGCTTCCGACGCGAAGACCGATCCGGACCGGTGATCCTGGTCGGTGCCGGCTCTGGCATGTCGCCGGTCTGGTCGATCCTGAATGACCAGGTGGCCAGCGGCGAGGACCGGCAGGTCTATTTCTTCTACGGCGCGCGCAGTCAGGCCGATCTCTTCATGCTCGACGAGATCGCGGCGCTGACCAAGGCGCATCCCAACGTCGAGTTCATCCCGGTGCTGAGCCACGAGGACGAGGGCAATGGCTGGCAGGGCGCGCGCGGCTTCGTGCACGAATACGTCGACACGCGCCTGCGCGAGCTCGGCATCGATGGCGAGGGCGATGTCTATGCCTGCGGCCCGCCGCCGATGATCGACGCGCTGACCCCGGTGCTCTTCATGCACGACTTCGACACCGATCGCATCTTCTACGACAAGTTCACCCCCACTTCCGGTTCTTCGGGCCACTGAGACGGCCCGAACGCTAGTGACGTGAACAAAACCCAAGGGAGGCTACCATGGTAGCAACATCAAGCTCAGTCGGATCCGGCGCTGCCGGCGCGGCGCAATTCGCCGGCTCGAAAAGCCGCAAGTACAACTACTTCGAGCCGCGCGGCAAACGCGCCACCCACTACGAGGACGTCACCGTCGACGTGCAACCCGATCCCGAGCGCTACCTGATCCAGAACTGGATCATCGAGTTCGAGGGCGGCAAGGGCGGCGGCGCCTATACCAAGGACAGCACCGCGGCGCTGTCGTCGAACTGGCACGCATTCCGCGCGCCCGACCAGGAATGGGAACGCACCCACTACCAGCGCCAGTCCAAGATCGAGACCATGGTGCAGGCGGTGGTGGCCAACGCCCGCAAGGCCGGCGCGCACAAGGTCTTTGACAAGGCCTGGCAGACCATCCTGCAAAAGCACCTCGGCGCGTGGAAACATGCGGAATTCGGCCTTGGCACCTCGCTCATGCAGGCGCAGCGCTATGGCTACACCCAGATGATCAACAACGCCACGTTGACCAATTCGTCCTACAAGATGCGCCTGACCCAGGACATCACGCTCTATCTCGCCGAGATCGGCATGGACATCGACGGCTGGGACGACGAGCTGGGCAAGAAGTGCTGGATGGAAGACCCGATCTGGCAGCCCTGCCGCGAGGCGATCGAGACGATCATGGGCTCCGAGGATTACCTCGAGCAGTATTTCGCCATCAACATCGTCTTCGAGCCGATGGTGGGCGAGCTGATCCGCTCGGGCTTCTTCATGCAGGCGGCGGCGGCCAACAACGACTTCATCACCCCGCCGGTGATCTCTGCCGCCGAGGCCGACTACGAGCGCAACCTCGCCAATACGGTCGACCTGATCTACCTGCTGGCCCACGACGAAGAGCATGGCGCCCACAACCGCGCGCTCTTCAAGTCCTGGCTGGCAAAACATGGCGATCTGGCCGCCAAGGCGGCTGCCGCGCTGCAGCCGATCTGGTCTCAGCCGCATTCCAAACCGGTGTCCTTCGAGGATGTGAAGGCGGTCTCGAAAGAGCGCGTCGATCACATCATCGCCGAGCTGGGCCTCGAATAAGCTTCTGAAAAGGAAACGAAACCATGTCTAGCACTGCGCGCAATGCGTCAAACCAGAACATCTTCAAGTCGATGAAGGACATCGACCTGACCTCGCGCGAGGTCTCGCATCAATGCGGGGTCACGATGAACGACAGCGTCGAGGCCCGGGCCATCGCCGAGTTCATGGAGGAGAACGACCCCAAGGTGACGGTCACCTACAACCCGGCGACCATCCGCATCGACGGCGAGGGCA
Source organism: Marinovum sp. (assembly GCF_048263515.1). NCBI lineage: Bacteria > Pseudomonadati > Pseudomonadota > Alphaproteobacteria > Rhodobacterales > Roseobacteraceae > Marinovum > Marinovum sp. The sequence continues at coordinate 169,203 of NZ_JBLXEC010000006.1, forward strand.
AGCTGATCTTCAAGATGAGCGAGATCACCGAATACCTCGGCCGCGAGATGACCGCCGAAACCTTCGAGGTGAACACCTCCACCCACTACGGGCGGATGGTGCGGGTCGACGACGACACCGTGATCCTCTTCGGCGACATGAACGAGGTCATGGAATTCATCTGATCGGTTTCGCAACCGGCCCATGACCGGTCCGGGGCCATGCTCCCCCAGGGGCCCCGGACACCAGACAGACCCACACGCAAGATCAACAGACCACACGCAAGGGAGGACACCATGTACACCACCAAAGACGGCAAGGAGATCTTCGTTCTCGACGGGCACACCCATTTCTGGGACGGCAGCCCCGAGAACCAGGCCAATGTCCACGGAAAGCAGTTCATCGACTGCTTCTATGCCTATCACACCAACCTCAGCCCGCCGGAAGAGCTGTGGGAGAAGGCCCGCTTCGAGAAGTATTCCGAAGACGACATCTACCGCGACCTGTTCGTCGATGGCCCCAACGACATGGCGATCATCCAGACCACGGTGCTGAGCGACTTCTACAAGAAGGGCTTCGGCTGCCTTGAGCGGTCGAACGAGATGGCCAAGCGCCACCCCGAGCGCTTCATCGTCAACGGCTCCTTCGATCCGCGCGATGGCGAGAAGGCGCTGGAATACATCCACTACATGAAGGAGACCTACGACATCTCCGGCGTGAAGATGTACACCGCCGAGTGGAACGGCGACAGCAAGGGCTGGGCGCTCAACGATCCTGCGGCCTACAAGTGCTTCGAGCTCTGCGACAAGCTGGGCATCAAGAACATCCACGTCCACAAGGGCCCGACGATCATCCCGCTGTCGAAGGATGCCTTCAGCGTCGATGACGTCGACTATGCCGCCACCGATTTCCAGAACCTCAACTGGATCGTCGAGCATTGCGGTCTGCCGCGGCTGGACGACTTCTGCTGGATCGCCACGCAGGAAACCAACGTCTATGCCGGGCTGGCCGTCGCCATGCCCTTCATCCACTCGCGCCCGCGCTACTTCGGCGAGGTCATGGCCGAGCTGCTCTGGTGGGTGGGCGAGGACAAGATCCTCTTCGGCTCGGACTATGCGATCTGGACGCCGAAGTGGCTGGTCGATCAGTTCATGGACTACCAGATCCCCGACGACATCTCGGCCGAGCGCGGCGGCGTGCAGCTGACCGACGAGATCAAGGAGAAGATCCTCGGTCTGAACGCGGCCAGGCTCTACGGCATCGATGTCGCCGCCAAGAAGGCCGAACTGGCCGGCGCCCCCGTGCAGATCGCGGCGGAGTAGGGGCATGCTGGTTGCCAATCTGCAAAAGGAGCTGGAGCTCGAGGTCTGGGAATGTCTTGACGGCGTGACCGACCCCGAGCTCGACGAGCCGATCACCGACATGGGCTTTGTCGAAGAGGTCGAGGTGATTGATGCCAGGAAGGTGCGGGTGGCGTTTCGCCTGCCGACCTACTGGTGTTCGCCGAACTTCGCCTTTCTCATGGCCTTCGGCATCCGGCGCGAGGTGACGAGCCTGCCCTGGGTGATCGAGGCCGAGGTGGTGCTGAACGACCATTGCTTCGGTGACAGGGTCAACGAAGGCGTCAACAGCGGCCGCGCATTCAACGAGATCTTCGCGGAATACTGCGATGGTGCGCGGCTCGACGAGGTGGTCGAGACCTTCCTCGCCAAGGCCTTCGACCGGCGGCAGGAAACCGTGCTGCTGGGGCTTCAGGCCCTGGGGCACGAGCCGGCCGGGATCGTCGCCATGACGCTGGGCGCGCTGCGCCGGGTGGAATTCAGCGGCGAAGAGGAGCTGCGGCAATTGCCGCGCTACCTCGACCTGCTGATGGCGCAGGGGCTGGCCACCGAGGACCGCGACCTGGCCTTTCCCACCTGGGACGGTGACGAGATCGCGCCGCATGAGTTGCGCGCGCATCTGACAAAGCTGCGCAGCACCCGGATCAACATGGAGTTCAACGGTGCGCTCTGCCGGGGGCTGGCGAAGACACGGTACAAGGAAGTCGAGATCGGGCCTGACGGGCCGCAGCTGATCGACTTCATCGCCGGGCGGGTGCGGCCCCGCGAGGAGGGCGTGGCGGCCAGCTGAGCGGCCGGCATCACACGAAATGCAAGGGAGGACGCCCCGCACCCGCGGCGGCGCAGGAGGAAGATATGGCTAAACTCATGGTACACGGCAAGACCGCCCGCAATTGCCTGGCCCGCGGTGTCGCGCGGCTGGCGGCGGCGGTGGAACCCACCCTCGGGCCCAAGGGGCTCAACGCGATGGTCGACCGGCCGGTCGGCACGCCGCTGGTCACCCGCGACGGTGTCAGCATCGCCTGCGAGATCGAGCTGAACGACCGCTTCGAGAACATGGGCGCCCAGGTGGTGCGCGAAGTCTCGATGCAGACCAACGACGTCGCCGGTGACGGCACCACCACCGCCATCGTGCTGGCCAATGCGCTGATCCAGCGCGGCGTCGACCTGACCGACAATGGCGTCAAGCCGGTCGATCTGTGCAAGGGCATCGATCTTGCCGTCAGCCGCGTGGTGGCGGCTATCGACGCCTCGTCGAGGGACTGCGACGACCACCCCGAGTATCTGGAAGCCGTCGCCCGGGTGTCGTCAACCGATCCCAAGCTCGGTGAGCTGGTGGCCGAGGCATTCCGCCGGGTCGGCCGCGACGGGGTGATCTCGGCCGATTTCGGCGTCACCATCGAGACCACGATGGAAGTGGTCGAAGGCATGTCCTTCGAGCGCGGCTACATCTCGCACCACATGGTCACCGACCGCGAGAACATGGAAGCGGTGCTGCGCAACCCGCTGATCCTGATGACCGACCAGAAGATCCTCAAGCCCGAGGTGCTGGACCCGGCGATTGCCATCGCCGAGGGTGAAGGCCGGCCGCTCCTGATCATCGCCGAGGAGATCGCGCCCGAGGTGGTGGTGCGGCTGCTCGACAATGGCGGGGCCGGCAAGTTCCTCATCGTGCATCCGCCGGAATACGGCCATTGGCGCACCGCGATGATGGACGATCTGGCCATTCTGACCGGCGGTCAGGTGTTGGCGCGCGATCTGGGCAAGAAGATCGAGAATGTCACCCGCGAACAGCTGGGCGGCTGCGAGACCGTGCGCTCGCATGCCTCCGGCACCTCGATCCTGCGCGGCGAGGGCGACCCCGACGCCATCACCGCCCGCCGCAACCAGGTGCAGCGCCAGCATGACAATGCCCCGCCCAACATCGACAAGGACAAGCTGCGCGAACGGCTGTCGAAACTGACCGGCGGCAGCGCGATCATCTATGCCGGCGGCTTCACGCCCGTGGAGCAGAAGCGGACGATCCAGCTGATCGAGGACGCGCTCTGCGCGGTGCAGGCGGCGGCCGAGGACGGCGTTGTCGCCGGTGGCGGCACGGCGCTGGCACAGATCAGCGATTGCCTCGATACGCTCGACGCGCTGGGCGACGTGGCCAAGGGCATCCAGCTGGTGCGCTCGATCCTGACCGAGCCGCTGCGCCGCATCGCCCGCAACGCCGGCGCCGACGTGGCCGCTGTGGCGCAGGCGGTGGCCGAGGGCCCGGCGGGACACGGCTTCAACGCCGCGACCGGCGTCTATGGCGACATGTACGAGGCCGGGATCATCGATCCGGCGCGGGTGCCGGCCTCGGCGCTGGTCAATGCCGCCTCGGTCGCGACGCTGATCCTGACCACCGAGACGCTGGTTGGCGATCTGGCAGAAGGCGAGGCCGATCCCACCGAAGGCCCGGCCCGCGGTGGCGGCGCCGAGCTGCTCGGCCGCGCCTGACACTGTTGCCCCCCCAAAGGAGGCCGGCCCGCGACAGGGCCGGCCCCGTCCAGAGCAAAGGAACAAGACCATGAAGGCAGCAAGACTTTACGAATACGATCCCGCGATGAACGTGGAGCTTTCGATCGAGGATGTGCGTCCTCCGACGATCGCGGCTCCCGACGAGGTGATCGTCAAGGTCGGTGCGGCGGGCCTGTGCCGCACCGATCTGCACATTATCGAAGGTGTCTGGAAGGACATCATGGACACCGAAGGCAACCTCCTGCCCTATGTCATGGGCCACGAGAATGCCGGCTGGGTCGAGGATGTCGGCAGCAATGTCACCTCGGTCAAACCCGGTGATGCGGTGATCTGTCACCCGTTCAACGCCTGCGGCATCTGCCTGAGCTGCCGCTACGGCCATGACATGTACTGCGATCACGGCAAGTTCCCGGGGCTGGGCCTCGATGGTGGCTTTGCCGAGTACTTCAAGACCAACGAACGCTCGATCATCAAGCTCAACACCGGCATCACCCCGCTGGAAGTCGCTCCGATGGCCGATGCCGGGATCACCGCCTATCGCGCCGCCAAGAAGGCCGCGAAACTGCTCAACCCCGGCGGTTACGTTCTGCTGCTGGGCATCGGGGGGCTGGGCCATATCGCGCTTCAGGTATTGAAACACACCTGCGGCGCGCGGGTCATCGCGGTCGACCGCGAGCCCGCCGCGCAGGCGCTGGCGCGCGATCTCGGAGCGGATATCGTGCTCGACGGCGGGCCGAACCTGATCGACGAGGTCAAGGACCTCACCGGCGGCGGCGCGCATGTGGCGATCGACTTTGTCGGCGAGCACGGCACCGAGAACATCTGCTGGAAGCTGCTGCGCCAGGGCGGCGAGCTGATCATGGTGGGCTATGGCGGCGAGGTGCGGGTTCCGACGCTGGAACTGGTGGCCAACGAGATCAGGATCGGCGGCTCGCTGGTGGGCGATTTCGTCGAGCTGGTCGAGCTGATGGAGATGAACGCCGACGGCAAGGTCAAGATGCACCAGACCGAATACAAGCTGGCCGACATCAACCAGGCGATCACCGACTTCAAGGATCGCAAGTTCACCGGGCGGGGCGTGATCGTGCCCTGATCACCCGCCCGGCTCCCCGGAGCGCCGCTGCCGGCGCTCCGCCCCGCGACGCGTGTTCCTTCCGGCGCCGTCGCGGGGCCCCCTTTATCGGGGCGGAGCCTTCGACTGACAGACATCCCGGGGGCCGACAGGCGCCGCCGGGTCACGCATCCAACAAGACCAAGGGACTGAACCATGGACGGAAACGACATGCGGCAGGCGGGCGGATGCCCGGTCATGCACGGCACGACAAACAAGGCAGGGCGCAGCAATCGCGACTGGTGGCCCAACCAGCTCAACCTTTCGGTGCTGCATCAGCACGCGCCGGCCTCGAACCCGATGCCGGTGGGCTTCGACTATGCCGAGGCCTTCAAGGCGCTTGACCTCGATGCGGTCAAGGCCGATCTGACCGCGCTGATGACCGACAGCAAGGACTGGTGGCCGGCGGATTACGGCCACTACGGCCCGTTCTTCATCCGCATGGCCTGGCACAGCGCCGGCACCTATCGCACGGCCGATGGCCGCGGCGGCGCCTCGACCGGCAACCAGCGCTTTGCGCCGCTGAATTCCTGGCCCGACAACGGCAACCTCGACAAGGCGCGGCGCCTGCTCTGGCCGATCAAGGAGAAATACGGCAATGCGCTGTCCTGGGCCGATCTGATGATCCTGGCCGGCAATGTCGCGATCGAGAGCATGGGCGGCCGGACCTTCGGCTTCGGCGGCGGCCGCGAAGACATCTGGGCACCCGAGGAAGACGTCTACTGGGGCGCCGAGGCCGAGTGGCTAGCCACCTCCGACACGCCCGACAGCCGCTATTCCGGCGAGCGAGAACTCGAGAACCCGCTGGCGGCGGTGCAGATGGGGCTGATCTACGTCAATCCCGAAGGGCCCGACGGCGTGCCCGATCCGCTGGCCTCGGCACGCGACATCCGCGAAACCTTTGCCAGGATGGCGATGAACGACGAGGAAACCGTGGCGCTGGTCGCCGGCGGCCATACCTTCGGCAAGGCGCATGGCGCCGGCGATCCGGCGCTGGTCGGTGCCGAGCCCGAGGGCTGCCCGGTGCAGGACATGGGTCTGGGCTGGAAGAACAGCCACAAGTCGGGCAGGGGCGTCGACACCACCACCTCTGGCATCGAAGGCCCCTGGACCGCCAATCCGACGCAATGGGACATGGGCTATTTCGACCTGCTGCTGGGCTATGAATGGGAGCTGACCCGCAGCCCCGCCGGCGCGCAGATCTGGCACGCCAAGGGGCTGACCGAAGGCGATCACGCGCCGCAGGTCGACGGCTCGGACGCCAAGGTGCCGGTGATGATGACCACCGCCGACATGGCGATGCGCATGGACCCGGCTTACGGCGCGATCTCGCGGCGCTTCCACGCCAACCCCGATGACTTCGCCGAAGCCTTTGCCCGCGCCTGGTTCAAGCTGACCCACCGCGACATGGGGCCGAAGGCCTGCTACCTCGGCAAGGAGGTGCCGGCGGAAGAGCTGATCTGGCAGGACCCGGTGCCGCCGGTCGATCACCCGCTGATCGACGACAAGGATCAGGCGGCGCTCAAGGCCGAGATCCTGGGCTCCGGCCTGTCGGTGGCCGATTGCGTCTGGGTGGCCTGGGCCTCGGCCTCGACCTATCGCGGATCGGACCGGCGCGGCGGCGCCAATGGCGCGCGCATTCGGCTGGCTCCGCAAAAGGACTGGGAGGCCAATGATCCCAAGCGCCTGGCGCGCGTGCTGGATGTGCTGACCGGCATTGCCGCCGATTTCAACGGCGGTGCCTCTGGCGGCAGGAAGGTCTCGCTCGCCGATGTGATCGTCTTGGCCGGCAACGCCGGGGTCGAAGCGGCGGCGCGCGCCGCCGGCCACGAGGTGCAGGTGCCCTTCACCCCGGGCCGCACCGATGCCACCGAGGCCCAGACCGACGCCGCCTCGTTCGAGCCGATGGAGCCCATCGCCGACGGCTTCCGCAACTACGAAAAGGCGGCCTATACCGTGCCCGCCGAGGCGCTGCTGGTCGACAAGGCGCAGCTTCTGGGCCTGAGCGCGCCGCAGATGACGGCGCTGGTGGGCGGGCTGCGCGCCATCGGGGCGACCCACGACCAGAGCAGCACCGGCGTCCTGACCGACCGGCCCGGCACGCTGAGCCCGGACTTCTTTGTCAACATCCTCGACATGGAGACCGAATGGCTGCCGATCGACGGGTCCGAGCGAGTGTTCGACGGCTGCTGCCGCAGCAGCGGCGCCAGGAAGTGGAGCGCTTCGCGGGTCGATCTGGTCTTCGGGTCGAACTCGCAACTGCGCGCGCTGGCCGAGGTCTACGCCAGCCGCGGTAACGAGGGTCTGTTTGTCAGTGATTTCGTCTCGGCCTGGACCCGGGTGATGAACGCCGATCGCTTCGATCTGGCCTGAGCCCGACGCCAGACCATGACCCCGCCGGGGGCTTTCACAGGCCCCCGGCACCCGGCCGCGAGACGATGTCGTTTCGCGGCTTTCCGAGGTTCGGCACCGCGCAAATGCCCCGAAATTACCGGGGTGTTACGACCTTAAAACTTTGGCAACGCGTGGGCCGGTCTGCTAACAATTGTAACGGGAGGACTGACTGTGGTTGATATTTTCTCGAAACGCGAAGGACCGCGTCTCGAAGACGTCAAGGCGCGTCGTTTGCTGAACCAGAATGCCGGCACGATCCGCAAGCTCGCGGATCAGATCAGCAATGGCGGATTCACCAAGATGCAGGCCGATCAGGCCCGCCGCCGCGAAGGCCCGAAACCCGAAGGGCTGATGATCCACGATCTCAAGGCGCGGGTTTCCAGTGATGTGCCAGAGCCTTACGTCAAGGTGAGCCTGAACAACCGCGTCGTGCTGGTCGATCGCTCGACCGGGCGGCAGATGCAGATGCTGGGCGAGATCCGCGGCAGCTTTCTGTCGAAACGTTTTGTGCTCGCCACCAGCGACAACGGCTTCTTTTCGCCGCTGGACGCCGAGATGCAGGCGGTGCTTGCGCATCTTGACGGCCGTGAGATCACCGGCGAATTCACCGACCGCGATCTGGCCCAGTGCCTCGAAGACATGCTTGTTCCGCAGGACGGCTGATGCCGCGCCTGCACTTGTTTCCGGTAACCGATTGAAGGACCTGTAACCTGGCCTGGCAGAGGGGCCGAGATGAAAAAGACGAAAAGCAAGAGGGCTGATGGATTGGCGGATAACTCCAGCTATTCGGAATATGACACGCGCGAAGCATGGGAGCGCTTCGTGTCCACCGGCAAGGAGGCCGATGCGTCCTCCCCCAAGGTGCGCGGGGAGATCCTGGATTCCTGGCGACGCAGCAGGGATTCTGGTGTCGATGCCGCCAGCCTGGCCTCGCGAAAGGTCTATGACGAGCATCAGATCCACCTCAGGCGCGAGCGTAATGCCGCCCTGCGCAAGGCCGCCTCGGCGGCCTTCAAACGTCTGGAGCCCCATCTGAAAGAGGCCCGCACGATCCTGATCCTGGCCGATGACCAGGGGGTGATCATCGATGCCATCGGCGACGCCCATGTGCTGGACGAAGGCCAGGAGATCCACCTCGAGCTGGGCGGCGACTGGAGCGAAAAGACCATTGGCACCAATGGCATCGGCACCGCGCTCAAGACCGGCAAGCCGGCCTATGTGCATGCTTCCGAGCATTTCGCCGAAGGCGTTCAGGCCTGGACCTGCGCCGGCGCGCCGATCTTCGATCCCTTCACCCAGACGATCATCGGGGTGGTCGATCTGTCGGGCCCGCCGCAGATTTTCCGCCAGCACAACGTGGCGCTGGTGCTGGCCGCCGCGCGCGAGATCGAGATCGCGCTTGCCGAGCAGAAACAGGTCGAGCGGACACAATTGCTCGAAGCCTTCCTGATGTCGGACTACAGCCGCGCGCACGAAAGCGTGGTGCTGGTCGATCAGACCGGGCGGGTGCTGTTTCGCCGCGGTTTCGAGGCCGACATGCTGCGCCGCGCCAAGGAGCTTTCGGTGGGGCACAAGCTCTTGCCCAAGCTCGAAGGCCTGTCTGATCAGGACATCCCCAAGCTGCTGCCGCTGAATGTCGAGGCCGAGGGCATCGAGCGGCTCAAGCTCGAAGGCGTGTTCCGCGGCGCGGCGCTGTTTCTCAAGGACAAGAGCCGCCTGCCGCGGGCGGCGGGCGAGACCTGCAAGATCAAGCCGCGCGCCAATGTGGCCGAGGACCAGATCCAGATCGTCGGCTCCTCGCCCAAGATGGTCGATGCCATGGGGCTGGCCGAGCGGGCGGCGCTAGCCAATGTCTCGGTGCTGATCCACGGCGAGACCGGCGTCGGCAAGGAGCTGTTTGCCCGGCTGATCCACAGCCGCTTGCCGGATGACAAGGCGCCCTATGTGCCGGTGAACTGCGCCGCGATTTCCAGCGACCTGATCGGCGCCGAGCTCTTCGGCTATGCCGAAGGCGCCTTTACCGGCGCGGCGCAGGGCGGGCGCACCGGCAAGTTCGAGCTGGCCAGCGGCGGGGTGCTTTGCCTCGACGAGATCGGCGACATGCCGATCGAGCTGCAGCCTTACCTCTTGCGGGCGCTGGAGCAGCGGGCGATCTACCGCATCGGCGACAGCCAGCGTCGCCCGGTCGACGTGCGGCTGGTGGCGATGACCAACCGCGACCTGCGGCAGGAGATCGAAAAGGGCAATTTCCGCCGCGACCTGTTCTATCGCCTCGGCGTGATGACCATCGAGGTGCCGCCGCTGCGCGAACGCGGCGACGACGTGGTGGCGCTGGTCGAGCATTTCTCCGAGCATTATGCGCAGGAAAGCGGCCTCGGGCCGATGACCTTTACCGACAAGGTGCTGGAACTGCTGCTGCGCTATCAATGGCCCGGCAACGTCCGCGAGCTGCGCAATGCGGTGCAGCGGCTCTACCTGATCAAGCGCGACACCTTGGTGACCGAGCGGGACCTGGCGCCTGAAATCCTCGACGATTTCGAAAGCGGCGACGAGGACTCACTGGAACATATCCTCGGCGGCCATTCCGGCGATCTGGAAAGCATCGAGGCCAGCGCCATCCGCCGCACCATCATCGCCGAGAGCGGCAACCTGACCAAGGTGGCGCAGGTGCTGGGGATTTCGCGCCCGACGCTCTATCGCAAGATGAAGCGCTACCGGATCCGCAAGGCCTGAGCGCAGCCCCGAAACGAAAAACGCCCGCCGCATGATGCGGCGGGCGCCTCTCTTCGCAATCGCAGCTGCTTACATGCAGTCGCGCAGCGCCTGGGCGTCGGGGCCGTTCGGCGTGCGGCCGAGGTTGAACGGCGCCGAGGCGTCACGCCACTGGGCGTAATCCTCGAGGTACTCGATCATGCTCAGGTAGACCTTGGCCGAGTTCGGGTTGGCGCAGGCGGTCTCGATGATCACCTCGTTGGCCATGGTCTGAACCTGGGCCAGGGTCTCGTCGTCGTAACGGTTGATGGTCACGGCTTCGTTGAACTGGCCATAGGCCTCGGTGGCGCGCTTTTCCGTGAAGGCAAGCGACCAGAGCAGGGTGGCGTCAGCCGCGATCTGCAGCTTTTCCTGCGTCTCGGGGCTCAGCGCGTCCCAGGCCGCCTTGTTGATCATCACGCCGAAGATCGAGGCCGACTGGTGCCAGCCGGGCGTTGCCCAGTAGTCGGTGACCTGCTGGAAGCCAGCCGACCAGTCGACGTTCGGGGTCGAGAATTCGGCCCCGTCGATCACGCCGCGTTCCAGCGACTGGTAGATCTCGCCACCGGCCATCGAAACCTGGTTGCCGCCGAGACGTTCGAGCAGCTTGCCTTGCTCGAGGCCCGACAGTCGCAGACGCTTGCCCTGCAGGTCTTCCAGCGTGACGATCGGCTCGTTGGTGCGGAAGCCGGATTCGTTGTTGGTCACGCCGTAGGGCAGGTAGACCATGTTGTAGTTGCCGTAGATCTCGTCATAGAGCTCGGCACCGCCCCATTGCTGGATCCAGTTGACGTAGTCGACCGCGTTGAACAGCGACGGCGTGGTGGCCAGCGGCGAAAACGCCGCGTCACGGCCCGCCCAGTAGCCGGGCCAGTCACCGCCGGCCTGGATGGTGCCGGATTCGACCGCGCCGAACACTTCGCCCGCGGGGACGAGCGAACCGCCCTCGAAGAACTCGATCGACAGCTCGCCTGCGGTCAGCTTGTTGGCCAGCTCGACGAAATGCTTGTCGGTCTCGATCAGCTCGAGCGACGACGGCCAGGTGGTGGTCATAGTCCAGCTTTGCTGGGCCAGGGCCGGCAGGCCCGCGGTCACGGCAAGCGCCGCGCCAAGGGTCAGGGCTTTGAATGTCATGGGTAACCTCCTCTTGGTGAATATTGGTCCCGGCGGGGCTGCCGCCGGGACGGTACATACTGCCGTCAGCTGTAGAGCTTGGCCGGCAGCCAGGTGACGAGCGCCGGGAAGAATGCGACCAGAAGGCACATTCCGACGATCAACAGGATGAATGGGAAGACGCCGCGCACGATGTGGCCGGTCCGCACCTCCTTGGGCGCGATGGCCCGCAGGTAGAACAGCGCATAGCCGAAGGGCGGCGTCAGGAACGAGGTCTGCAGCACCACCGCCATCAGCACGACGAACCACAGCATGCTTACGCCCTCCATCTCCTGCACGATCGGCAGGAAGATCGGGAAGGACAGCAGCACGATGCCGGTCCAGTCGAGGAACGCGCCGAGGATGAAGACGATGAACATCATCATCGTCAGCAGCATCCAGGGCTCCATGTCGAGGGCGCGGATGATCTCCTGCGTGGCGCGCAGGCCGCCGGTGATGTTGAACACCCCGGTAAAGGCGGTGGCGCCGACGACGATGAACAGGATCATCGCCGAGGTGCGGCCGGTCTCGAGCATGGCGCTGTAGAAGGTGCGCCATTCAAAGCGGCCACGGAAGATCACGATCAGCAGCGCCAGCGCCGCGCCGATGGCCGAGGCCTCGGTAGCAGTGGCGATCCCCGCCAGCAGCGAGCCCAGGATGCCGAAGATCAGCACCAGCGGCGGCAGCGCCTCGAAGGCCAGCATCTTGAGCAGTGCGCTGCGGGCGATCTTCTCGTCAGGCTCGACCGCCGGGGCCAGGTCGGGGCGGAAGACCGAGACGACGTAGACGTAAAGCGCGTAGCTCAGGCCCAGCAGTACGCCGGGGATCATCGAGCCGGCGAAGAGCTCACCCACCGAAAGCGGCGAATAGCTGGCCATCAGGATCAGCATGATCGACGGCGGGATCAGGATGCCGAGACAGCCAGAGGCCGCGATGACGCCGGTGGTCAGGGTCGGGGCATAGCCGTATTGCAGCATCGGCCGCAGCGCCATCACACCCATCACGGTGATCGAGGCCCCGATGATGCCGGTGGTGGCCGCCAGCAGGATCGAGATGAAGACCACCGCCAGCGCCAGACCGCCACGCACCCGGCTGAGCAGAAGCCGCAGGGCCTCGAACATCCGATCGGTGACACCTGAATCCGACAGGAACCTGGCCATCAGCACAAACAGCGGAATGGCGATCAGGGTGTAATTGTCGAGCACGTCGCCGAAGATGCGGTTGATGACGATCCCCAGCACCATCGGCTTGCCCGCGATCACGGCGGTCAGAACGGCGGTGCCGCCCAGCACGAAGGCCAGCGGGTGGCCCATGAAGAGGCCCAGCACAAGCAGGCCGAACATCACGGCGGCGAGGATTTCCGGGCTCATGCCTGCACCTCCTTGCGGTCGAGAATGATTTTCAGCACTTCCGAGATGCCCTGGATCAGCAGCAGGCCGGCGGCGACGCACATCGCCATCTTCAGCGGATAGACCGGCATCTGGATCGCGCCATAGGTGGTTTCACCCTGGTTCCACGACCGCATGGCGAACTCCCAGGACCGGGTCAGGAAGACCCAGGTAAAGGGGAAGAAGAAGATGACATAGCCCGCGGCCTCGACGATCCGCAGCACGCCGGGGCTGAGCTTTTCGGTCAGGATGTCGACCTGCACATGCGCCCGGTGGCGCAGCGCATAGCCGCCCAGCATGACGAAATAGAAGCCGAAAAGCTGCTTGGTGACGTCAAAGGCCCAGCGCGTCGGCTCTTCGAAGACATAGCGCAGCACGACGTCGTAAATGATGATGGCCGCGAAGATCACGGCAAGTACGGACACGAGTCGCCCTACGGCCTCGTTTACCGCATCGATCAGACGGATCAGCAATTGCTTTCCTCCCGCAATTCTCCGACTCCCGCAGACACGGGAGTTTCGCGCGCACTCTGTTGCGATGCTAAGCAAGTGTCAACGCAGGCCGTGACTTGACGCGAGGACAGCCTGTGCAAATCCCGGCGGCGATGGCCGCGGGCAGGGCCGGATCCTCAAAAGGTTTATCAATTACAGTGAGTAAAGTCGCATTCTGCGGCGACACATCCGGGATGCGCGTCGTTCAATCTGGTATTCTAGTCTGTTTATTGCCGGCCTAACGATTTCCGCACCGGCGGCACGTTTTTTCAAACAAGCATCAATGGAGATTCCTGTCACCCGGAAACAAGCCGCGCCGTGACCTCAAATCAGAGAATGGCACGATTTTTCGAAGGTTGCTCACCAACGCGGCTTTCAATGTCAAATATTTTGCAGATGGCGGACGCAGACGCCGGATGATTTCAAAATCGCCGGAGGGCAGGGGACCGCGACACTCCATGGCAAGCGCCGCGCCCGGCATTGCGCAGAGGCGTCAGATCGACCGCCCGCACTCAAAGCCGTTCAGTCGCCGGATGAACCGGGCTTGGCGGCAGCTGCAGGCCGGGGCTTGGCGGGCGCGGCTGTGGACGTCTGGGGTTTGGTCTTGGAGGCCTCCTTCGCGGCGGCCTCTTTCTTCGCGAAGTCGTTGAACGACATTCTCACGGTCCTTTACATGCCGGCGGGAGGTCCGCAGGCTCGCGATCCATAAGAGATCGCAGCCGCCGTGGCAAAGGCATATTTCCGCCTGACCGGCATTGCCCCTTGCAATATGTCCCGCGGAGGCCCACATCTTGTTGGCTAATGACCTCCATTCGACCTTCTGTTTTCCTTCACCGGCTCACAGCGCTCGACACTGTTGTGACAAGCCGGGCTGCCGCATGTCGTGGGCAGCAACAAGACAAGGAAATCTCACATGGCCAATGGCACAGTGAAATGGTTCAACGCCACCAAAGGCTTCGGCTTCATCGCACCGGAATCGGGCGGCAAGGATGTCTTCGTGCACATCTCCGCTCTCGAGCGTTCGGGCATGACCAGCCTGGCAGATGATCAGAAAGTGACGTTCGACGTCGAATCCGGCCGCGACGGCCGTGAAAGCGCCGTGAACATCGCGCTGGCCTGAACGGGCTTCGGGGCGTCCCTAGCGGGGCGCCCTTTGCTTTTGACGGGGGCGCGTTCTGCGCAGCTTCCCCGGCCGCACCGGGCACCGGCCCGATCTGCGAGGCCCGCGCCTCGACTTACCGAATGAACCGACAGAGGGCCGCGCCGGCCCCTCACCACTGCCCGCCGGCAGATGGAAGAGGGCGCGTGTCCGCAGGCCCCTGTCGCACGTGCCCTTATCCCGACCGAGAGAGGATTCTCCATGACACGAGCCACCACCGCTGCCGCTTCCGCCAAGGGTCAGGACCTGTTCAAGGGCATGACGACCACCAAGCAGCCAAAGGCCCCCAAGAAGGAGCCGCGCGCCGCGATCCAGACCGGCGAGCATGGCCGCTATCAGATCAAGTCGGGGCTTCTGGCCGGTGAATATGTCGCGCGCGCCTTCCCCAAGGCGCCGACCACCGCCCGCGGGCTGATTGCCGAGGCTCATGGCGAGACCGAAGAGGAAGCCATCGCCGCGCTGCATGCCGCCATCGACGCCCGCGAGACCAAGCGCAACGAGGCCCGCCGCGAAGACACCCACACCGGTGTCGCCGTGCCCAGCGTCGAGGAATATGTCGAGGCGATCAGCCAGGTCGCCCTGACCGCGCCGCAGCGCGCCATGCTGACTGCGCTGTCGCTGGCCGGCGAAGAGGGCCTGAGCGAATCCCGGATGGCCCGGGCCGGCGGCTACAAGTCCAAGGCCTCGGCCCGCCGTTCGTTTACCGGCGCCGGCACCTCGATGTCACTCTATCTCTCCACCGGCGCCGAGGCGCAGGAGGGTGACACCGCCGAAGGGCTCGCCTTGCTGGGTTTCCAGGAGACCGGCGACGGCGAAGAGGGCACCGGCCCTTGGGTGCTATACCCCGAATTGCGCGACGCGGTGCACAAGGCGCTGCGCCCGGAATGATGCCGGCCTGAGCCGCGCGCGGCGAGCGCTTTGACGCCAGCCGCCGCGGCCGGTCGAAACAGGCACAGGATCCACGGAACCTGTGCGGCAAGAGCGGGTTGTCCTTCGGAAGGAGGACCACCCATGTCTCAGCGTTTCATCCAGATCCCCGCTCGTGTCGCAGAGGGCCTCGGTTTTCCGCAGGCGTCCGACGCCCTGGTCGGGTTGCAGACCACTCCCCATCTCATCGCGCCGCACATCGCCGCCGCCGCCCTGCGCGCCGAGCGCGAGGCGCGGGAGCGTGCGCTTCTGCATGCCCCGTCTGCGTTGCATGTCAGCGACCTCTACCCGGACGACGACACCGATCTGCCAGAGCGCTGACAGGCGCCGACACCCGCACATCCCCTCACTTCAGGAGACCCCCATGGACAAGATCGCCACGCTTTCCCCCAATCACACCGTTGCCCTGTTCACCCCCGACGAAGCCGCGCTGCGGCAGGTGGCGGATGCCGGCAACATGACCGTCGTCAACTTCCGCGATGCCGGAGAAAAAGGCGGGCTGTCACCAGAGGAAGAGCGCCGCGTTGCCGAGGCCGCCGGGCTGAACTACCTGCACTTCCCGATGACCGCCGAAACCCTGAACCCCGAGCGGGTCGACGAATTTCGCCGCACGCTCGATGACCTGCCGCAGCCGGTGTTCCTGCATTGCGCCTCGGGCAAGCGCGCCGGTGCGATGACCCTGATGGCGCTGGCCGCTGACAGGGGGCTCGACGGAGAGGCCGCCTTGAAGCTTGGCCAGGATCACGGGCTGGATCTGACCGAAGAAAAGATCGGCCAGTTCGTCAAATCCTATGCTGATGAAAAGGCGGGTGTCTGAGGTCTCTCCCCATAGCCGCTGCGGTGACTGACCTTACGTCAATTGCGGCGGTGGCTTGACCTTGCCCCGTTTGGAAAAATTACTGGCGCCGGTGGTCTTGTCAGGATCGCAGGCTACATCCCATTTCAAACGGGGAGACAGCGAATGCGCACGGGCGCCAAAGAAAAATTGTCATTCGCAACCGGCGAAGGTGAGCTGGCGTCGCTCGTCGCCGAGCATCCTTGGCACACCCATGCCCTCGGCGTGCCGGAAGCCTGGCCGCCGAGCCTGAAGACCGCGCTGCAGATCCTGCTGGCGTCACCTCAGCCGGGATGGCTGATCTGGGGGCCTGACGACACACTCTTCTACAACGACGGCTTTCGCAGCATCCTCGGCGCCGGTCACCCCCGCGCCTTTGCACGTCCGGCGCGTGAGGGTCTTGGCGAGCTCTGGGCGGCGCTGGCGTCGTCGGTGGCGCAGGTGCGCGACAGCGGCCAACCGGCCCAGGTGACAGCCCGGAGTGCCGCCCGTTTCGATGCCGCCCAACGACAAAGCCTCTGCGCGCTGGCACCAGTGGGCGAGGCCGCGGGCCGCGCCGAAGGGGTGATGGGCACCCTCCTGACCGAAGCGCCGCCGAAGGAGCACCGCTCCGACGATCTGTCGGCGCTGCAACACAAGCTGCTGGAACTGACGCTGCAGGAACGCCCGCTCGAGCTGATCCTCGAAGAGCTGACCCGCGCGGTGCAGGCCTTCATCGGCAGCGACTCCGCCTGTTCGATCCTGCTGACCAAGGAAGACGGCGACCGGCTGTTCCACGGCAGCTCGGTCGGCCTGTCCGACGACTACAACACGGCCATCGACGGCATCGCCATCGGTCCTGACATGGGCTCTTGCGGCACCGCGGCGCATCGGCGCGCGCCGGTGCTGGTGGCCGACATCGCCACCGACCCGCTGTGGGCAGAGTTCCGTGATCTGGCCCTGCCGCTGGGCCTGAGGGCCTGCTGGTCGCATCCGGTGATCGGCACGCGGCGCAAGGTGCTGGGCACCTTCGCCATCTACCGCGCGCAGCCCGGGCTGCCCTCGGCGGCGCAGAACGACTTCCTCGATCTGGTGGCCCAGGTCACCGCGCTGATCCTCGAACGCTACGAGGCGCAGGCGGCGCTGAACGACCAGACGCGACTGCTCGAGACGCTGAATCGCACCGGCGCCGGCGTCGCGGCCGAGTTGGACCACGAGGCGCTGATCCAGATGGTCACCGATGCCGGGGTCGAGCTGACCGGGGCGCAGTTCGGCGCCTTCTTCTACAACGTGGTCGACGGCTCGAACGAGAGCTACATGCTCTACACCCTGTCGGGCGTCGAAAATTCGGCCTTTTCCGACTTTCCCATGCCGCGCAACACCAAGGTCTTTGCACCGACCTTTGCCGGCGACGGCATCATCCGCTCCGACGACATCACCTCCGATCCGCGCTACGGCCGCAACGCGCCTTACAATGGCATGCCGAAAGGGCATCTGCCGGTTCGCAGCTATCTTGCCGTGCCGGTGATCTCGCGCTCGGGCCGGGTACTGGGCGGGCTGTTCTTCGGACACGAGGATCCGGCACGCTTTTCGCAGCACCATGAGAAACTGATGGACGGTCTCGCAGGTCAGGCAGCCATCGCGCTCGACAATGCGTTTCTCTATCAATCCGCCCAGCGCGAGATCGAGGAACGCCGCCGCGCCGAGCACACGCTGCTCAAGATCAAGAGCGATCTCGAGGTGGCGCAGGAGCGGGTCGAACTGGCGCTGGCGGCCGGCGCCATCGTCGGCACCTGGATCTGGCATGTTCCGTCAGACACGGTCACCACCGACGACCGCTTTGCCGAGACCTTCGGGCTCGACCCCGAGCGGGGGCGCGCGGGGATGCCCTTGGCCGAGGTCTCGGCCTCCATCCACCCCGAGGACGCCGGTCGGGTGAAGACATTGATCGAGCAGGCCCTGCGCGAAGGCGGCAGCTATCGCGCCGAGTACCGGGCGCGGCATTCCAACGGCCAGTACCGCTGGGTCGAGGCCAGCGGTTATTGCGAGCTCGACAGCGCGGGGCAGGCGGTGCGTTTCCCCGGCGTGCTGATGGACATCGAACAGCGCCGGCGGATCGAGAGCGATCTCAAGCGCCGCGAGGCCGATCTCGCGCTGCTGCTCGATTCCACCGCCGACGGTTTCTATGCGGTCGACAAGGCTGGATGCACCACCCGTTGCAACGCCGCCTTCCTGCGCATGCTGGGCTTCGAGAGCGAGGATCAGGTGATCGGCAAGCAGCTGCACGACCTGATCCACCATTCCCATGCCGATGGCTCGCCCTATCCGCGCGAGGACTGCCCGATCTACCACGTCGCCCGCACCGGCGAGGCGGCGCATGTCAGCGACGAGGTCTTCTACCGCACCGACGGCACCTCGTTCCCGGTGGAATACTGGGTGCGCCCGGTTGTCTGGAAGGGCGAGCTGCAGGGTGCGGTCTGCAACATCCTCGACATCTCCGAGCGCAAGCGCGCCGAGGAGGCGCGCCAGCTTCTGATGCGCGAGCTGAACCACCGGGTGAAGAACCTCTTTGCCATCGTCGCCGGCATGATCAAGATGACCGCCCGTCATGCCGAAAGCGTCGAGGACCTGTCGCAGGCGCTTGGCGGCCGGGTGATGGCGCTGTCGCGCGCGCATGAGCTGATCAGCAGCTCGATCACCTCGCGCCAGAGCCACGAGGCCTTCAGCGGGCTCGACCGGCTGATCGAGGTGGTGCTGGCACCCTATGCCGAGGCCCGCGACGGCGCGCTGAGGCTCGAGGGTCCGACGGTCGAGATCGGGCCGACGGCCACCACCGGTCTGGCGCTGATCCTGCACGAACTGGCGACGAATTCGGCGAAATACGGTGCGCTGTCGGCGCCCGAAGGAATTGTCACGGTCCGCTGGGCCGTGGCCGAGGAGACGATGACCCTGACCTGGACCGAGACCGGCGGGCCCGAGGTCCGGGGCGCGCCGGACCAGACCGGGTTCGGCAGCCAGCTTGCCCGGCTCAGCGCCACCGGGCAGTTGGGAGGGTCGATCGAATTTGCCTGGGTGCGCGACGGTGTGGATATCCGCCTGACCGCCGCGCTGGAGCGGCTGGCGCATTAGAAGTTCTGGAGTAAAGCCATGTCTGATCCTGATCGTTATCTGTCCGGATGCAAGGTCCTGGTCGTGGAAGACGAGCCCTTCATCGCCCTCGACCTTGCCTATGGTGTCGAAGAGGCCGGCGGCACCGCGCTGGGCCCGGCCTCGACCGTGGCCCAGGCGCTGGCGCTGATCGAGACCTCCCGGCCCGACGCGGCAATCGTCGACGTCGACCTGCCCGACGGCGACATCGGCCCGGTGCTCGACACCCTGCGCCCCGAGGTGCCTGTGGTGGTGCACACCGGCGTCGGCCTGCCCAAGCGGCTGCGCGAGATTCACTCCGGCCTGCGGGTCTTCACCAAGCCCACGGCGCCGTCTGAGCTGACCCAACGGGTGCGGCAGGAACTCGACGGGTTGCGTGGGGCGGGCAGGGCGCGGTGATGCGGGTTTCGGGGCGTGGGGCTTGAGCGCGAGCCGCTGGGTCAGCGCCGGATCGGCATAGGCTCGTGAGCCCGACTTCATTTGGTCGAACTGTAAATTGAAGACCCGCGGCCCTGGGGGACACGGATGTCATGGTCGAACCGAAGTCGGACTGTCGCACAGGCGGTGCTGGCCGGATCACCTGGAATCATCCTGTGGCAGGTGGCGTTACCCGCCGGGCGTCTCGGCGGCGGGCTCCGACAGGGCGAAATTCCGGTCATAGGCGTTCTGGATATGCGCCGTCATTCGCTCGGCGGCGCCGGTGCGGTCATCGGCCAGGATGGCGCCGATGATGCCGTCGTGCTCGTCCCAGATCGCCACGGCCTTGCCGGGATCGCGCAGGATTTCGACCATGGCGCGCTGGATATGGTTCCAGGTCTGGCGCATGGAGTTCTGGATCACCTGGTTGCCGGCCCAGAGATAGAGCATCTCGTGAAAGGCGCGGTCGGCGCGCAGCAGCTTGGGGATGTCGCCCCGGGCCACCGCCTCGCGCCCGCGGGTCAGGACCTTCTGCGCCAGCGCCGCGGCCTTGTCGGGGCGGCGCGCCACCGCGGCGCTGGCGGCGAAAGGTTCGACCAGCAGGCGGTATTCGGTGATCGCGCGCATCAGCTCGGGGTCGAGGGGCGCCACGATCACGCTGCGCCGGCCGGTGTCCTCGAGCAGGCGCTCGGCCTTGAGAATCGCGATGGCACTGTTGACCGGCTGGCGCGAGACCTGAAGCCTCGCGGCGATATCGTCCTGGTTCAGCCGGTCGCCGGGCGAAAACTCGCCGCTGCAGATCGCGTCCAGCAGGATGTCATAAGTCTCTTCGACCAATGATTTCTTTGGTTTGATCGTCTCCACAGATGTCACCCCGCTGATGGTGCCGCGCCCCGCCACCAAGGTCGGGTTCGACAACACCTCGTATTTCGTATACCAAATTCGGAGACAGGGGTAGATTTCTCGTTCATGCTGCACCTGTTGGCCGCAAGGGAGGAGACACCGACATGTGCCAGGTTTTCGCGGGCCAGGACCCCGAGCGATATGCATGCACGACCCGACGGCTGCGGCTGAACGGCCAGAGCACCAGCATCCGGCTGGAAAACGCCTTTTGGGCGACGATCGACGAGATCGCGCATCGCGATGGTGTGTCGACGCCGACATTCCTCTCCACGTTGCATTCCGAGGTGCTCGAACAGCGCGGCGAGCCGGGCAATTTCACGTCTCTCTTGCGTTGTGCCTGCCTGAAATTCATCGAGATGTCCTCGGATCGTGCGGCGCTTCCGATCGCTGCCGAATAGCTGCGGGCAGTCTGCATCCTGCAAAATCTCGTTGGTAGTATGAGCATACTACCCGGGCCCGATAGGTCCGGCCTAGGCTTTCCCCATCACGTCAGATGTAGGGAAACGAAAATTGGCCAAGGCAATACACTCGATGATCCGCGTTCTGGACGAGGAACGCTCTCTCGCCTTCTACGACACGGCCTTCGGGCTCAAGGTCGCGGATCGACTGGATTTTCCGGACTTCACGCTGGTCTATCTCAGCAATGACGAGTCCGACTTCGAGCTTGAACTGACCATCAACAAGGGCACCACCGAGGCCTATGACCTGGGCACCGGCTACGGCCACCTCGCGGTCTCGGTCGCGGATCTCGATGCCGAACATGCCCGCTTCGAGGCCGAGGGCCTGGCCCCCCGAAAACTCGTGGAATTCGCACCCGCCGGCAAGGTCGTCGCGCGGTTCTTTTTCGTGGCCGATCCGGATGGGTACCAAGTCGAGGTGCTCGAGCGAGGCGGCCGCTTCAAGTGAAAGGAATGGGAGGAGACACGATGACGGGAGGAGAGTCGATGTCGAAGATGACAGGCCCCAAGGGGCTGACCAGACGCCAATTGCTGTCGCGGGCAACCGCGGCCGGGGCGTCCTTTGTGGTGGGGGCCGGTTTCCTGGCCGCACCAAATGGCGCCTGGGCCAAGGAGACCGTGGCGCTCAAGCCCGAGACCATGGCGACACTGGTGCAGATGGCGCGCGACATCTATCCGCACGACCAGGTGGGTGACGAATACTACGTCATCGCCGTCAAGGGATATGACACCGCCGAGGCCGCCGAAGGCATCGAGGCCGGGATTGCCAAGCTGAATGCCGCGGCGCAGGCCGCCGGCCACGACAGCTATCTGGCCGCCGGGTGGGAGCGTGACCGCGTCGACATCCTGCGCGGCATGGAAGACGACGCCTTTTTCCAGCAGATCCGCGGCGGGCTGGTGACCGGTCTCTACAACCAGAAAGCGGTCTGGCCGATCTTTGGCTACGAGGGCGAGAGCTTTTCCGAAGGTGGTTACATCGACCGCGGCTTCAACGACATCAACTGGCTGTAAGGAGGAGATCACAGATGACAGCTCCATTTGATCTTTCCGACGACAGCGTTGTCGTCGTGATCGGCACGGGGGCCGGCGGCGGCGTCCTGGCCAAGGAACTGGCGCAGAAGGGCGTCTCGGTTGTGGCTCTGGAAGCCGGCGGGCGACATTTCCCCGAGGATTTCATCAACGACGAATGGGAAAGCTTCGGCCAGCTGGCTTGGCTCGACCCGCGCACCACGTCCGGCGACTGGCGGGTGGCCAAGGATTTCTCGGGCCTGCCGGCCTGGATCGTGAAATCTGTGGGCGGCACCACCCAGCACTGGGCAGGCGCCAGCCTGCGGTTCCAGGAGCACGAGTGGAAGGCCAAGACCACCTATGGCGATGTCGAGGGCGCAAGCCTGCTCGACTGGCCGATCGACGCCGCCGAGATGGCGCCGTGGTATGCCAAGGCCGAAGACAAGCTGCAGGTGACCCGGACCGGCGACCGTCCCGGCCTGCCGGGCAGCAACAACTACCTGGTGTTCGAGAAGGGCGCCAAGGCGCTGGGCTATGAGAAGGTGCACACCGGGCGCATGGCCATCGCCACCAGCGAGAACAGTGACAGGATCACCTGCCAGCAGACCGGCTTCTGCTTTCAGGGCTGCAAATGGGGGGCCAAATGGTCGGCAGGCTATCACGACATCCCCGAGGGCGAGGCCACCGGCAACCTCGAGGTCCGGCCGCACAGCCACGTCGCGCGCATCCTGCATGATGACAGCGGCAAGGTCACCGGCGTCGAGTATTTCGACGAGGACGGCAATCTGCAGATGCAGAAGGCGCGCATCGTCTGCCTCGCCGGCAACTCCTTCGAGAGCCCGCGGCTCCTGCTGAACTCGGCCTCGGAGATGTTCCCCAACGGGCTGGCGAACTCGTCGGACCAGGTGGGGCGCAACTACATGCGGCACATGACCGGGTCGGTCTACGGGGTGTTCGACAAGCCGGTGAAGATGTGGCGCGGCACCACCATGGCCGGCATCGTCCAGGACGAGGCCCGGCACGATCCCTCGCGCGGATTCGTCGGCGGCTACGAGCTGGAGACCCTGTCGCTGGGTCTGCCCTTCATGGCGGCCTTCCTCGATCCCGGCGCCTGGGGGCGCGAGTTCACCTCGGCGCTGGACAGCTACGAGAACATGGCCGGGATGTGGATCGTCGGCGAGGACATGCCGCAGTCTGACAACCGGGTGACGCTGAACACGGAGGTCAAGGACCAGTACGGTCTGCCGGTGGCCAACGTGCACTTCGACAACCACCCCAACGACATCGCCATGCGCAACCATGCCTATGCCCAGGGCCAGGCGATCTACGAGGCGGTGGGCGCCACCCGCACCTTCCCGACGCCGCCCTATCCCTCGACTCACAACCTGGGCACCAACCGCATGTCGGAAAACCCCGAGGATGGCGTCTGCAACAAGTGGGGCCAGACCCACGACATTGCCAACCTGTTCATCTCTGACGGGTCGCAGTTCACCACCGGCGCGGCAGAGAACCCTACGCTGACCATCGTGGCCCTGGCGATCCGACAGGCCGACCACATCGCCAGCGAGATGAACGCCGGCAATCTCTGAACCATCCCAAGGGCGCCGCTTGCGGCGCCCTTGGTCATTCAGGGTCCAAGGGGGGCAGGGCGGCCGCGCGCCTGCGCCGGACCTGAAAACAACCTTCACTCCGCGGCCTGTTGCAGATCCTCCGGCACCACGCCATCGGCCTCGGCTTCGGTATGCAGCCAGCGCCGGAAGGTGGCGATCCGCGGCTCGCCGGCGCGGCCCTCCAGGCAGGCGATGGCATAGATCGACATCGGCTGCGTCGTCACGTCGAACAGGCGCATCAACCGGCCCGAGGCCAGCGTGCCGCGCACCACGGCGTCATAGGCCAGCGAGACGCCCTGATGCTGCTCGACCATCGTAGTCGACAGCTCGCAATTGGGATAGGTCGGTCCCGGCGGTAGCCGCGCCCCGTCCAGCCCCGCCTCGGCGAACCACTCGGGCCAGGCATCGTCGGTCTCGTCATAGAACAGCGTCAGCCGCAGCAGGTCCTCCGGCCGCCTGACGTTTTCCTGCCGGCACAAGCGCGGCGAGATCACCGGATAGCGCGTCGAGGCCATCAGCGGCTCGACCCGCAGACCCGGCGAACGTCGGTCTGACCACTGGATCACCACATCCGCATCGTTGCTGGCAAAATCGAGCGAGGGCGCGCCGTTCGAGACCCTGAGCCTTATGTCGCGGGCAAACCCCAGCCTCGGCAGCCGCGGCACCAGCCAGCGCGCCGCAAAGCCCGGCGTGGACAGGACACGCAGCACCTGCGGCGCTTCGCGCACCGCCTCGGTCTCTCCGAGAATGGCATCCAGCAGATAGGTCAGCTTGCCGGCATAGGTCTCGCCCGTCAGGGTCAGCGCGATCCGGTTGCCCGAGCGTTCGAAAAGCCGGGTGTCGAGGAACGCCTCGAGCGCCTTGATCTGATGGCTGATGGCAGAGGGTGTCAGGCACAGTTCCTCCGCGGCCGACTTGACCGACAGATGCCGTGCGGTGGCCTCAAAGGCGCGCACGGCGGCGAAAGGCGGAAGTCTGCGTCCCATCTGCTGCCTGAATCCGGCTCATGCGAGCCTGAAAAGCGATCATTCGGTTCCCTTGGGGAAAGATCGTATCATCAGAGCCTCAAATCTCAAAATCAGACATTGGAGTGTCCCATGTTCCGCTCCCTCGCTGCCGTGGCGCTGGCCACGGCTCTAGTCGCTGTGTCCTCTGTCGATCTGCGCGCCGAGCCCGGTGCAGTTCCAGCCTGGCAAGAGGCCGACAGCCTGCCGGCGCTTGTGGCTTCCCTCGAAGATTGGCTCGATCTCCACGCCGGTTGGCCGCGCCGGGCGACGCCGCCAACCATCCGCCTTGCCAGCCAGTGGCAGGCCGCCGCGCGCCAAGGCGTCGCCGCCAGTTCGCACCGGGGCCGTCTGCGGGGGCTCTATGATCCGGAGAGGTCAGAGGTCCTGCTGGTTCGCCCCTGGAGTCCGCGAAAGGCCCGGGACGTCAGCGTGCTGCTGCACGAACTCGTGCATCACCGGCAGGCCCCGCATCACTGGTATTGCCCCGCCGCGCAGGAACTGCCCGCGCACCGGCTGCAGCATGACTGGCTGGCAGAGCAGGGGCTGTCGCTGGAGGTGAACTGGCTGGCCGTGGTGCTGGAGGCCGGCTGCACCCCGCGCGACATCCATCCGGAGTGAGCCTTTGCTCATACAACCGAGCAGGCCGCGACCAAGCCGCCACCTGCGCGTCACGCCATCCGGCGCAGGCCCTCGTCAGAGCAGCTTCAGCAACTCCCGCGCGGCCTCTTCCGAAGAGGCGGGGTTCTGACCGGTCACCAGCTTGCCGTCCTTGACCACGAAAGAGGCCCAGTCGTCGCCCTTGCGATAGTCGCCGCCATTGGCCTTGAGCATGTCCTCGACCAGAAACGGCACGATATCGGTCAGCCCGACGGCCTCTTCCTCGGTATTGGTGAACCCGGTCACCGTCTTGCCCGAGACCAGCGGCTTGCCGTCCTGCCCCTTGGTGTGCCGGAACACCGCCGGCGCATGGCAGACCGCACCCACCGGCCGGTCGCTGGAGGCAAAGGCCTCGATCAGCGCCCGGCTGTCGGCATCCTCGGCCAGGTCCCACAGCGGCCCGTGACCGCCGGGATAGAACACCGCGTCGAACCCCTCGGGTGAGACGCTCGACAGCACGTCGGTCTCCGCCAGCTGCTTCTGCGCCGCCTCGTCCTGCTTGAAGCGCTTGGTGGCCTCGGTCTGGGTGTCGTCGGTATTGCTCGACGGATCCAGCGGCGGCTGCCCACCCTTGTGCGAGGCCAGCGTCACCTCGGCGCCGGCATCCTTGAAGACGTAATACGGCGCGGCGAATTCCTCGAGCCAGAAGCCCGTCTTCTTGCCGGTGTCGCCCAGCTGATCGTGGGAGGTGAGAACCATGAGAATCTTCATTCTTCGGCGTTCCTTTCTGTCTGCGTTTCAATCGGAGAGCCGAACAACCTGGTCGTCGAAGGCTTCTTGTCACCCCTGACCTACGAACGCCGGCGGGGTTTGTTCCATTGGGGTGGGGACCTTGGGTGCGTTGGGTCTGCGAATGCAGCAATCTCCGGGTGGGAGAGGCGAATGGTGCCAAAGGACCTGCCCACCGAAACGCAAAACCCCCGGGCCTCTGCCGAGGACCTGGGGGTTTCTGCTTTGACTTCAGCGCTTTGCGGAAGTTATGGCTCCGGCGGTAGGGGCCCAAGAAACAGGCTTCAACCTTCAGAATACAAACGAAAAAACGCCTTCGACCGCGGCATGACTCCGCGTGTGACTGCATTTGTGTCACGTCCGTGACATCTCCAGCAAGCTTTTTGTGACAGGCTGTCTTGCCGGCTCTCGGCTGCCTTCCTGGGCCGCCGAGGACGGCCCGCGCCACGACTTCACGCGGCGCGGAGAAAGTTCAGACCTCTCTGCCACGCAGCTTGATGGCAATCCGTTCCGCTTCCAGCAGGTTCTGGATTGCGGCCAGGCGAGAGGCGAGGTCGCGCAGACGGCTACGAAGCTCGATTGCCGCGAGGCCGTAGCGATCAACGACTTTCTCTTCGCTCGGTGGGTTGATGTCCCATTCCTCGGCGGGGATGTAATGAACGGTCGTCGCAGCCAGGATGACCGGCTCGAGGCGGTCAGCCAGTTCTTTGACAGCGAAATGTTCGTCGTCTTTGAAGATGGTGAGCCCCTCGATCTTGTCTTTCAGAGCCAACACGTCTGCCCGGAGCGCCCCTTCGAACGCCGCCGTTTCCTCAGCCCGGGAGATCGCGTCCAGTGTTGCGTTTGCGGTGTCGAGGGCACCCTCGATCCGCGAGGTCAGTGGGTCTTCCATTTTGGGTTCCTCGTTCATTTGTGGCCCTCCTCGTGATTGCCACGGGGCGATTGACCCGCGCAGGCCTCTTCGAAGGCCTCCCGAAGTTCATCCGCCAATAGGCAGATTTCCTCGACGTGGGGTGAGGCGGGGTCGAGCGCCGCAAAATACGCAGCTTCGGGGCGGGACGGATCATGCACATGAGCCAGAGAGAGCAGGTCATGAAGTGCAGATACGTCGCGGCCTGCGCGACCGTGCAGCGAGTGTTCGGTCCTGAGCGTCTCGAACAGAGACTGAACTTGCTTGAGCGCGGGCCGGCCGCCCAGCAGGAGGGCGGCGTTCTGGAGCGCCTCCGCGTGTTTTTCGACGTAGTGGTGAAGGCACGTGGGCCTGGTGGGAATATCGAACATCTTGTCTCCATAGATATAGCCCTCGGCGGAGTGCCTCGGGGACAAGAGCCGCAGCTTCCAATGGGGGAAGAAGCCGTTCGACTGCGTGCTGGGTGTTGGATGAGCTCGAGCGTCTGCAACGAGCTTCCGACACACCGGCATTGGCAAGAAAGACATTGGCCGAAAGTTTCAGAACCGAAGCACGAACGTGCAGATTTCCAAGGAAATTCACACAAGTATCTGAAATTTATGAAGATTTTATCCTTTGATTCGCGGGGCCTTGTGGCGAGCGAGTTCGGGTGGCCTGCCGAAGGAAGAGAACTGGCTGGCCTGCCATACCTGCGTCGAGGTTGAACGGTTGGGGCGCCACCATGTCGACGTGGGCCGGGCCAAGAACCGGGACCTCCAAGCGATCGAAACTGTTCTCTCAAGCCCCCCAGCGTCGATCATTCCGGAGCCTCGGGGCGAGTCCGGCGGTATGTCTGCATGGGTCCAAAGTAGGTTAGCGCCTGCGGCAAATTTCCAGAAACCGCCCTCCCTGCGCTCAGGCGAAAGAGCATGGGCGGCCCGAGCCAGCCGTTCGCAAAGGAGCGCGCCGCCGCGGCGCAGCTTTCCAGTAAGCGGGCATCGGTGAAACAATTCGTCTATGTTGGGCCGACGGTGAGCTTCTTAGTTAGGTCACTCTTGCTCATCTCGTCAGCGTTGTGATTGTTGAAAGCGCGCGGGTATCATTCAGCCTGTGGTAATGGACCCCAACCGAACCGGCGCAGCCCTGAGACGCGGGTGAGGTAAAGCGCGGTGATGTCCAGCAAGTCGGCATCGAGCTGACCAGAGAAAAGCTCGACCAGACGGCCTGAGGCAAGGTCTCTGTCGATTATGTCGTCGGAAACCCGTGCAATCCCCAGACCGTTCAGCACCAATCGATGCACCGCCTCGTCGGTGCCTGCGGTCAAGGATGACGGCACGAGCACTGAGGAGGAAAGGTCGAAAAGGGCAGGGTGTTGATGTGCTCGGAGGTGGCGAACCGCACCCGCTCCAGGTGGACAAGGTCGGCCGGCGTCTCTGGCCAGCCGGTGCGATCCAGATACTCCGGGCTGGCAAACCAATGCACTGGAGCTTCGTATCATGTCTGCCCTGAACCTGATTTGCAAAGACCGTATGAACCTTGGCATTGAATTGCCCTTGGATCGTGTCTGGCCTGGAGCTGGGCAACACCGCGCCCGTAACGAGGGCCACCCCCTTTGGTGTGCCAGACACCTCAAACCCCGCCAAGGGCGTGGGGCTGGCCGAGAACCTTGGCTTTGATGCGGTCTGGCTGCGAGACGTGCCGGTTCACGAGCCTTGAGGCAATGAAGATCCTGCGCGCGCTTTCGGCGCTCGATCTTCATCGCCTCAAGGTAAAGTAGGGAACGAGTTTCACGCTTAACGCGGAGATCTTCTATCTCGCTGCCATTCAGGTCCGACGGCCTTACCCGCCACAAGCCGGGCTTTCGAAGTTCGTGGCCCACTTTGCTCGGGCTACAGCATCCACCAACCGTCGTTGGCGGTTGTCCAGCCGGCGCCAAGCCGAGCGAAAGTCGCGGTGTGAACCCGGCAGAAGGTCGTCGCGACCAAAGGCGAGGGCGATCGTGATGGCTTCGCTGGTCGAAAGCCTCCGCACCGCTTCCTCTGGCTCTTGCAAGCCAAGCAGAACCTTGCGGCACGCGCAGGCATCGTCGTTCGGCGCGTTCAGCACCGAGTGGGCATCTGGGTCACGCGGGCCCTCTTTGAGTTCGGCTGAATGGAAGTTCTCTTGGATGGTGTAGTTTGTCATGTTTTCCGTTCCTTATATGGTTTGCCCGTTTGGGTAGGAGGGAGGTCGGACCCTCTTCAAATTTGAGAAACGGGTTTATCAAACTCACGCATATTTTCTCTTGCGACGGTCCGGGCCCACGCGGGCCACAGCTCTTCTGGTGGATTAAGCCACGGTGCCTCGGCCCGTCGGGTGACGCGGATGTTGCCGGGGTGATCGTCAACCAGCGATCCGGGGGCCCCAAGGGTGTGTTGTCTGGTCGCTGACGATGAGCGCCTCTCGGAACAGCTTGTGCGGTGTGGGCGCTACATGCTCCTGAAGCCCGCCCACAGTTGAAGCTTGAGGTAGCCGAGAGGTGTTATCTGCCGATCGATTGCGTGGTCGGCTGGCAGGCGGCGAACGGCAGCGCCTGCCAGCGTTATGGCCCTCAGCCTGCGGGGGGTAAACGAAGCCGTGGCCGTCCGGGAAGGAACTTGTGATGCCCGCGGGTTCCTTCCCGGACGGGTCCACCGTCAAGCACGCTGCACAGTAACTTTGTAGCTATAGGGTCCCACGGTCTCGACCAAAACCGTGTCGCCAGCATTGGCACCTGTCCGAGCAAAAAATTCACGAATCCATCCTCGCTTCCTGAAGATCTTCTTTTTTCCATCCAAGTCGGTAATGGCGACGCTGCCTCCTCCCCACTCGACAGAGATGGTTTTTCGGGCCGCTGTCTCCATATTCGAGCCGCCCACGACATCTGCCGGAAAGGCGTTAAAGAAGTCTCGCAGATATATGTGGTTGTTCTTGATGTTACCCTCTGTGAGCTTTGCTTTGCCGATTACATCTCCGGAACCGTCAAGCGAACTCTGGATAGCGGGTCTCTCGGATTGCACTAAGACTGGTTCTAAGGTTTCGAAGACTTCGAATGAGTCCTTTTCGGCTCGCAAGGTTTTAACGGATCGCCGACGTCCATTCTCAGCATGAAGGACGACCTCTGCAGCTGCTCTGGCATCCTCACCGGCATCATGATGTTCAAACGTCAGTCGCAGGTGGTTCTTCAGAGAGGCAAGTCCGTGGCCGCCGTTGCCTTTCAGTTCCGGCCAAGCTCTACGTGCTACCTGAACGCTGTCCCGCCAGTCCCACGAGGGTTCGGGGATGCCACGGGCACGGCTGGCGGCCCTTATTGCGCTACGGTCAAAACCAGAATGCTGGTAGACGATCTGGCCGCTCAGTGCCTTTTCGAGTATCGGCAGAACCTCGTGAAAGCGGGGCGCGCCTCGCACTGTCGTCGCGCTGATATTGTGCAGATAAGTGAAAGCCCAATGATCCACTTCAGGATCGACATATGTCTTCCAGGTTTCGATCGAATTGTCGGGGCGCACGCAAGCGATACCAATCTGGCATATGCTCGCCCGGTCATGGTTTGCCGTCTCGACGTCAAGGGCGAAAAAGCGAAACGGGCCTTCTGGAAAAGATGGCACACTACCCCTGCGCTGCGTTTTGTGCAGAACAGGTGCAACGGCGCCGGATGAAGCCGCATTGTAGCGTTGTTTCTGGCGCTCGAGGGCAGCCAGCTCCGAAGCCCCATAGCCGAGCCGGGCGATGATCTTTTCTACCAAGTCCTCGGGCTCCGAATATACATCGGTGGCGCGGCGGTTCCATGCGACAGCGTCCGAAGGCGCGAGCGCGATTACGTTCTGTTCGAGCCCTACGATGTCGACGTCATCGGGCAAAGGCACCCACATTGCTCTGCAATACTCGGCGATGAATGCGTTTCGGAGCGCCTTTGCAATGAGGCCATCAGAACGTGTCAATGGATCATTGCGCATCCGCCACATCCGCCCAGCGTTATACATACGGGA
The DNA here is from genome assembly GCF_048263515.1 of Marinovum sp. Lineage (NCBI taxonomy): Bacteria > Pseudomonadati > Pseudomonadota > Alphaproteobacteria > Rhodobacterales > Roseobacteraceae > Marinovum > Marinovum sp. Next base: position 200,049 of record NZ_JBLXEC010000006.1, read on the forward strand.
GAAATAATGGCTGCTGTCTTCTGATCCGGTGCGATGGCGCCGATGGATCCGCTCGTAGAATGTCTGCGATGTGGAAGCCGTCGAACCAATATAACGTAGGTCACCGTTGTGATCCACGAGGCCATAGATCCCGCGACTGTCCTGTGGGGCGTGGAACGTTCGTTCGGGCCTGGCCTCAAGAAGGCGGGCGAGAATAGTGTCTGGAGAATGCACAACGCTGCGTCCTGAATTCATGAATGAGTCCTTTAGTGCTGCTGCTCGACGCGCTGCCAGGCTACGCCGCTCACGATGCCCCAATGGCCCTTTTCGTTGGGGCGGCGCCAACGCGGCACCGGCATGGTATTGAGGGCTGACAGCGCCTCGGTGAAGGAGCTGAAATCCTGCTCTTCACCCTTCGCGCCTACCTGAAACTTGCCGTTTCGGATAAGGCCGCGATGAAAGATTGAACCGTCTCGCGCCACCGGCACAAAAATCACCCGGTTCGGGTCCACCGGAGTATTCGGTTCGCCGCGATCCACGACCTGCTCTTCCTCGGCCCAGATCGAGCTCAGGAAGCCCTTTCTTTTCTGAAGCCATGTCAATGCGCTCATCGCGACGACGCCACCTTTCGGGCCACGTTCGAGAGTGCCCTCCGATCCGGAAAGCAGGTTGCGGACGCGTCCTTCGGAGATTGACGCTAAGACCGACATGGAGTGGACATCTACTTCGCCGCGACCGGTGTCGAGCGCGTGGCGTGAAGATGCCAGGTTCGCGATCCTCACGATCGCGTTGCCATCAGCATCCATCGCGCGCACATCCGATCGGGCGGCAAAGGCTTCTACTTCCTGCACAAGTCCAGTGATCCATTCTGCGCGGGTCTCGACCGGGATCTTCTCGGGGGTGACACCATACATTCCGTAGAGCAGCGCATCCTGCAGACGCTCCGAGATAGGCCAGACCGTGCCGGCCGCAAAGACGTCGTCAACCACGTCACGCCAGGTCTTCGCATTCGGATAACCCTGATCCGCGACCGGTTGCACAAGCTGCCGCAATGGCGCTGCGGCGGCCTCTTCTCCTACAAGCCCTTCGACATGTTCGAGAGCCTGGATCAACATCTCGGCGATCCACTGCGCGTAATCCCAGTAGTGATGATTGTCCCCATATTGAAACTGCATTTCGATACAGGCTTCACGGCGTTCTTCGGCGGTCGATAAATCAGTCATTTTTTCCTCCAAGATCAACGGTGCAGGCGACGGATGGCGCTTTTGACGTTTTGAATGTTGCGGCGATCAGACGGGGTCGCTGCGGCAATGACAAATCCTGCGTCGAACCAAAGCCGACAGTGGCGGCGAGAAACTTCGATCGTGCGAAGTGGAAAGCCTTCTGCGCGGCACAGTGCTTCGTAATTCCTGAAGATCTTTTTCATGGCAAACCCATTATTGTGTATGCAACGATAGCACGTATAAGCCCGTAGCTTAAGGATGTCAAACATTAAACTTCGTGATTTCCGTCATCATGTATTTTACACATGCAGGCGGCACCGCAGTTGGTCGCGAGAATCCGCGGGAGCCTGGGGAACACGCCCGTTGTGATACGCCTACCTCAGAGACGGTCCCATCATGACCGCTAACGGGACCGGCGAAACGGTAACGGCCACGCCGAAGGCGTAGGCTGGCCAAGTGGTAATTGGGCTTGCGCGCAAGACCATAGCAATGCCGCCACAGTCGCCTGCAACCGTGATACCGGGTAGACAATTAAGGCCAGCGTCGAAAGAACTGGAACCTTCAGTAGCCATAGTCGAGCCCGTTGGGGTAAAGCCGTCTCCTTTCTGGCTCGTTGCTGTGGGGGGCAAGCTCCACAGAAATTTGATGGTTTGGTGAACCATCGATCCGAGCAGAGATCGGGTTCGAACGCGGCGCCGATTTTTCGCTGAGGAACGCTCCCTCGACAGTCAGCCCGACATAGAAGTCCAGCAGGAAAGAGTCCCGTCCGTCAGTAAGCCCTGCGAGAAGGACAGCCGCGCCATCCCTTAGTCCAGTCGGATCAAATATTCGGCTTCCAAATCGGCCAGCGCCCCGGCCGAACCAAATGTGCGCAAGGACGTCGCCATACTATCTGGGTGGTCGCCATCCGGCCTCCGCCGACAGCCGACCGCCGACCGCCGAAGATACGCCCGACAAAGCGCAGCTCTTCTTGATAAGAGCTCTCCGGAGCGGCCATGACGTGTGACACTTGAGGGTCCAGAGCCGACATTCTGTGGAATAGGCCGGTTCGGGCGGATGACAATTAGCAGGAGCGCAGCCATAGTGGCGAGTGTTAAGAAACTTCGAAGAAACAAGCCGATAGAAGAATGAAATCTGCACTACTGGACAGCGCCAATCGCCCGAAGCTACTTCTCGAACGTTCGGAATTGTCTTCCGGACACGCCGAAACATGGCTTCAAGCCCTCCTCTTCGAACAGCCTGATCTCGTCCCGCTCGATGCGTTAGACCCAGGGGCAGGGGCAATGATACCGCTGGTTCGAGAGCTCGCGCTGTCAAAGGCTGGTGGCCGCGTATACCTCGACATTCTCGGAGTCACGCCGCGGGGACGTTTGGTCCTGATCGAATGCAAATTATGGCGGAACCCGCAGGCGCGTCGCGAAGTGGTCGCGCAAATCCTGGAATATGCCGCACTTCTCCGGCGATGCAGTTACGCCGACTTGACGGCACAGCTTAAGGCTCGACACGGCTTTGAAGGCCAAAACCCGATCTACGAGCGTGTTAGATCTGAGAGCGACCTGGGGGAAGCAGCATTCGCGGATCGTGTGGCTGAAAACCTCCGGACAGGCGATTTCGATCTCATTGTCGCCGGCGATGGGATTCGCGAAGACATGTCGGTCATCGCGGATCATCTCAGCCATCACGGGGCGCGGTTAGCCCTCGTAGAGTTCCAAATCTGGGAAGACGGCGCTGGAACGCAACTCGTCGTCCCAAGCATCCCGTTTCGAACGGAAGTGCACCGCCAACGCATTCTGGTGACGTCGGATGGCATACCCCTGGAGGTCGACAATCGCGAAAGCGATGTTGAGGTGGAAACCGTCACCGATCCGGGCAGCGCCGACCGAAGGGCGCAGAATCGAGCCTTCTGGCAACGTTTCATCGACGAGGTAGACTTCGATCATCCGGAGCAACCCAGCCCGCGGCATGGAGGCAACAACTGGATACGGATTCCGCTCCCTGGCGATGTTTGGATGACCGCGTATCGGAACGATCGCATGACCGGCCTGTTCATTCCTAAAAAGCATGTTGATGCGGTAGCAGATCTCCTCCGTGAGGAGGGTGAGGCCATCCGGCAGGAAATAAGCCTGCCAGGGCTGCGCTTCCACACACTGGATGATCCTGCGAAGCCCACGATTGCCGTCGATGAGCCTCTCACGGCCTTGCCGAGCGAGGATGCACAGATCGAATGGCTGACAGAAACAGCAAACCGCCTCGTGAATGCACTGCGTCCACGCCTCCGGGAGGGATAACTGCTGGGCAATTTCGAAAAGAGTGTCAGCATCATCAGATTTGGTCGGCAAGCGCGAAGGTTGAGAAAAAATGACCTATCGTCAGCTCATACTGGCCGCCGCCAGGGCGTCTTTGCGCTGCTGTGCGGCGATGTCTCAACGACATTGGCATCTGCCGAAAGCCACCCAACACTCCGGAAGGTTGTCCGGGGGATTTCGATGGAACGTGAGCCAAACCTTATCAGCTCAGGCGCTTCGCAGCGCATGCTGGAGGAGGGCGGCCCTTTATAGGTTGGGATATATAAGCTCGAGGGCGGGGAAGCCTGGACTTTGGAAGTTGTGACCGAAGATGGATTTTCCATTGTTGTGAGACGATCCGATCAAGGATGATCAGGTCACATTCAGGAAGGGGTTGCAATCATTCGCACCGAAGGCGCAGCGGCACTTGTCAATGCCGGATCAAACGTCCGGCCGTTCACGCGGTAGGACACACATGACGGCCCAGAGCTGCCACACAAGATCACCATAAATGCTGCGGGGCAGCTTTCGCAGTGCGGACCTTCAAACGCGTGCGCTGCAAATGGATGGTGCCCCAAGATCGAGGGGGGATTACCGGGGCCGGAGGGCCCGGGGCAGGTCACCCTCCGGCTCCATCTCGTGATCCGCCGCATAGGCGGCTGAGAAAAACCTCGGAAATTCATTTCCGAAACCACGCGGACGACACCATGTCCGTTGAGTAAGCCGCCGCATAGGCGGTTGGGGGCCGGAGGGCCCGGCGCAAGCCACCCTCCGGTTCCACCTCGTGAGCCGCCGCATAGACGGCTGAGAAAAACCTCGGAAATTCATTTCCGAAACCACGCGGACGACACCATGTCCGTTGAGTAAGCCGCCGCATAGGCGGTTGGGAGCCGGAGGGCCCGGCGCAAGCCACCCTCCGGCTCTATTTGCCATCTTCCGCGAGAGCGTCCAGATAAGCGTTTCTGCCTGCCCGGCCCTTCGCGGACGGTAGTGTCCTGTCACGTGGTGGACTTTCACGCTGCGCTGACGGTGCAATCGGGGTGGCCATCGTGGACGTCGATTATGGTGGAGTTTGCGGACTTCAACCACAGACCGAGGGAGACCCCGATGACCGACACCAACATGCCCCTGATCGAGCTGCTGCAAAAGCATGATGAGGGCGACTTTCTCCGCGCTGTGACCGAGGCGATGCTTCACACGTTGATGGAGCA